>CBFGPN010000017.1:0-36304 GCA_965650675.1 uncultured Cellvibrio sp. | reverse complement strand
TAATCGCAACCGGTTCACTTATGCCTTCTTCAACAAATATCGGCAAAATAAAATCCGTCATATGCAAATGATTTTCACGCACCAAATCACGCAGCACATTTGTTCTGCGTAAACGGCGAAAACGAAAATCAGGGGTGATGAGTTGTGACATTTTTTAGTCTCGGATAAATAAATTAATATGTATTATTCCCCTCTCCCCCCGCCCTCTCCCACAAGGGGTGAGGGAGCCTACTCCCTGTTTAAATAAAAATTTCTTTTGATTCGAAGTACATTCTGTTCCCTCTCCCCTCGTGGGAGAGGGTTAGGGAGAGGGGGAAATTCAACCATGCAAAAACCCTTCATGACTCCATTCACATTTTACTTTCACATTTCCTGATCCCGGTTCATGACATGCTTCATGTGCTTCCCAAACAAACGTATGTTTACCGGATAATTCCGTTTCCAAATGTACGGTTGCCGATACCCAATACATCTGGCTCAACAATTTTTCAAAATGCGCTATCCACTGATCCCATTCGTATTCAACGGCTTTGTAGGACGCACCAAAATGAATAACCTCTGTTTGATAACGCAAGGATGAGTCTTGTTGTTTACCGGGTAACGAAAACATTTCCTGGCATAAAAATGGCCACTCTTCCGCCGGAGGCAATTGTAAAATGGCGTCACGATTATTTTGCAAACGTTCATCAGCTACTTTGTATGGAGGTACATCTCTAATACAACCATAAACAATAGATTCTTGATCCAAGAAGATATCCTCTAAAAGAACCACCAACCGGAAGATAATTTTTTTTCACAGCCCTTCAGTTGGCGAGAATAATTAAATGATCTGTCAGCAACTTTTCGAGCGGTATTGATTAACCAGGATTTCGATTTATAAGTTTGACGATTGTAACCACCATGTCCTTCGTGATAAGCCAAATATAATTTGTTGGCGTCGTTGATTCCAATACCAGTTCTCTTTTTTGATTGTGCGTTGTACCAACCAATGAAATCTATAGCATCGCCGAAGTTGTCTCGCCTGGACCAGATGCTCCCGCCAGATTTTTGGTATTCGCCCCACACATCATCTTTGGCCTGGGCATAACCAAAAGCATCACTTTTTCGTGGCCCGGGAATAATCCACAAAATTTTTATTCTGCCAGGGCGCGCATTATGTTTGAATTGGGACTCCTGATACATAATCGACATCAGCACAGGCGCAGTTGATCCCCAACGTTTCTCGGCTTTTTTAGCTGCTTTATACCAGCCTTTTTTTTCTGTAAAAATAGAACAAATATTTTCCGAATTTGAAGGCGGCCTGGTTGATGCACAAGCAGTTAATAAACTGATAATTATCATTAAAAAAATAAATTTCAAATAATGTGTATTTGTAAAGGCAGTCCCCTGTACCTGCCCAGGACAGCCACGGGGGACTGCCCCCAGAATTAATGTGTAAAAATCATTCATCAAATATTGACACCATGCTGCACCAATAAATCAATCAATGCTTGCTCATCCAATACAGGCACACCCAGCGCTTCTGCTTTTTGTAATTTTGATCCGGCCTCGGCACCGGCAAATACTGCTGTGGTTTTTGATGAAACACTGCCTGACACTTTTGCTCCCAAGGCAATTAATTTTGCGCTGGCATCTTCACGGGAAAATTGTGTCAAGGTTCCGGTTAATACATAAGTTGAAGAGGACAATGGTAAATCCGATGCAGCCTTTAATTCGATATTACTCCATTGGATACCACTGGCTTTTAAATTTTCTATTGCCTGCCTGTTTTCTTCACGTGAAAAAAATTCTTGCAAGAAATGAACACAAACAGGCCCTACATCTTTTACCGCCAATAACATTTCTTCTGATGCAGAAGCCAAAGCTTCGAAACTGCCAAAATGGTTAGCTAAATTGCGTGCCGTAGATTCCCCTACTTCACGAATACCCAGAGCGTAAATAAATTTAGGCAATGTGGTTTGCTTGGATTTTTCCAAGGCTTCCAAAATATTTTCAGCCGATTTTTCACCCATGCGATCGAGATTAGCCAACGTTTGCAAATCCAGATGATAAAGATCAGCCAAGCTTTTAACCTTATCCAAATCAACTAACTGCTCAACCAATTTATCGCCAAGCCCTTCCACATTCATAGCTTTGCGTGATGCGAAATGTTTAATCGCTTCTTTGCGCTGCGCAGCACAGATTAATCCACCTGAACAACGGGCAACTGCTTCACCCTCGATAGTTTCAACCGACGAACCACAAACCGGACACTTGTCCGGAAATAAAATTTCACGTGCATCGGCTGGGCGTTTTGATTCTACAACCTGCACAATTTGCGGGATCACATCACCGGCACGGCGCACAATGACTGTATCACCAATTTTTAAATTCAAACGCTGGATTTCATCGCGATTATGCAAAGTGGCGTTGGATACAGTCACACCACCCACAAATACCGGATGTAAACGCGCAACCGGTGTCACTGCACCGGTTCGCCCCACTTGAAATTCAACATCCAGTAATTGAGTTGTTTCTTCCTGAGCAGGAAATTTATAGGCTATAGCCCAACGCGGTGCACGCGAAACAAAACCCAATTCTTCCTGCAACTCAATCGAATTAACCTTGATGACAACACCATCAATATCGTAAGCCAATTTTTCACGACGATTGCCTATATCGCGATAAAACCCCATGGCTTGATCAATATTGTTAACTGATTT
Organism: uncultured Cellvibrio sp.; assembly: GCA_965650675.1. Lineage (GTDB taxonomy): Bacteria > Pseudomonadota > Gammaproteobacteria > Pseudomonadales > Cellvibrionaceae > Cellvibrio. The sequence continues at coordinate 33,602 of CBFGPN010000017.1, read as the reverse complement.
GGTTTCACGATTGGTTAAGAATCCCCATTGTTTTAAGGACTGCAAAATTTCATAGTGTGTAGAAGGCATATCGCCGCCTTCAATGTGACCCACACTGTAAGCACACATTTCCAGAGGACGGCTGGCAGTAATCCTTGCATCCAGTTGGCGCAATGAACCTGCAGCTGCATTGCGTGGATTTACAAATAATTTTTCACCCGCTGCGCGCGCTTTTTCATTCAAAGCATTGAATCCTGCCTTGGGCATATAAATTTCGCCACGCACTTCCAATACTGGTGGAAAACCACTGCCCATCAATCGCAATGGAACTGAATTGATCGTACGCACATTTTGTGTGATGTCTTCACCATTAGTGCCGTCACCACGTGTTGCACCACGTACCAATATTCCGTCGCGATAAAGCAAACTGATCGCCAGACCATCCAATTTTACTTCGCAAACATATTCGATATCGGCGGAAGATTTTAATCTGTCCAAAATACGCTGATTAAATGCCAGTAAATCTTCATCATTGAATGCATTATCCAACGACAACATAGGCATTTCATGAACAACCGTGACAAATTCAGATAAAGGTTTTGAGCCTACGCGTTGTGTCGGAGAGTCAGGAGTAATTAATTGTGGATTCGCTTCTTCAAGCTCACGCAAACGACGCATCAAACGATCATATTCGGCGTCGGGAACCTCTGGATTGTCCAATGCGTAATAACGATAATTGTGAAAATGTATTTCTTCACGCAGTTGGGTTATTTCGTCTGTATGCTCATTAAATAATGAAAGAGTAGACATAGCGATCCTTAATTGTGATGGGTATCGCTCCGCTCTACACCATCCTGCATTTTTAATGACAAATAATGGTCAGGCTTTTCTATTTTGGACGACGAAAAAGTCGTTGCCGTTCATAATCGCGAATACGTTCCCTGCAATGTTCGAGTGTTTGTTTTGTCATCACACTGCGCTGATCATCCTTCAACTCACCACCCAATGTCCCCGCAACTGTACGAGCTGTATCAATCATTAAATCAAAAGACTGCATAGAGTCAGCATCTATTGGCAAGGTCATAAAAAAACTGACACCCGGTGTCTCAAACTGTTCCATAGCATCAAGATCAAAAGTACCAGGCTTCACCATATTTGCCATACTGAACAAATGTGCGCCCTCTCCTTTTGCACTGGCATAGCGATGAAAAATATCCATACTGCCATAGCGCATACCACACTGAAGCACTGTATCCAATAATTCAGCGCCCTTTAACAATTTATCTTTCGCCATTACATGAACCACCAGAACTTCTTCCGGTTCATTTAGCTGAGCTGAATTATTTTGTGCAGGTTGCTCATCTTCTTCAGCTAAAGAATCATCATAATCATCTTCATCATATTCTGAATTCAATTCATCACTATCTGCATCTGACTCATTATCGTAATCATAATCATCCTGATCCGATTGAAAACCTTCCCTTTCATAATCATCATCCAGCAGACTGGAATCAGAATCCCTGGAAAAATGCGGTTCAATTCTTTCATGTGCAGATTTTGAATCATCAACTGACTCCATCAACAATGGAACCGATTCATCGAGATTCAAATAAGTTTGTTGCGGAGGACGTGCAGGCTTGGTCGTTTGTACTTTTGCTTGTTGATTGTGACTATCAGATGCTGATGTGCGTTCCTGATTTTTTTTCTCTTTCGCCTGTGAAGAACGCTTGATCAAACCTTCTACAATTTCTGAAGGATCCCTGTGACCAACAACTCGCGCTCCACCATTGGGCAGCTCACTGACGTAACTGGGTTTGGGTTCAATATCTTCTTCCGGTTCAACATTTTTTACACGCTTCTTCATATTTGAAGACATGCGAATTTTACCGTAACGATCATTACGTTTACGGCGAATACCATCAATGACTATCGCAAGAATCAGCAAAGTTCCAAAAATGATAATCCAGTCTTTCATATAAATTTCCGCAACCTGGTTTGAATTATTATTACACCGCTGCAAGCTCAGCGGCTTCGTCTACATCCACCGTTACCAGTCTGGATACACCCGGTTCATGCATGGTGACCCCCAGCAACTGATGTGCCATTTCCATCGCAATCTTATTGTGTGTGATGTAAATAAATTGAACCTGTTGTGACATTTCTTCAACCATACGCGCATAACGACCGACGTTGGCGTCATCCAAAGGCGCGTCAACCTCATCCAACATACAGAATGGAGCCGGATTTAATCGGAAAATTGAAAACACCAAGGCAATTGCCGTCAATGCTTTTTCCCCACCGGACAACAAATGAATAGTGGAGTTACGTTTACCCGGTGGTCTCGCCATAATCGCGATGCCAGTATCCAATAACTCTTCCCCGGTTAATTCCAGATAAGCGTGCCCGCCACCGAATACTTTAGGAAATAATTCCTGCAAACTTTTATTAACCTGATCAAACGTTTCCTTAAAGCGAGTTCGGGTTTCGCGATCAATACGTTTAATTGCATTTTCCAAAGTTTCCAGCGCTTCCGTCAGATCAGCATGTTGTGCATCCAAATAATTTTTACGCTCTGACTCAGTTTTATATTCATCAATTGCTGCCAGGTTAATCGGCCCCAATCGCGAAATTTTTGCTGCAACTTCTTCCAATTCCTGTTCAATTGGAATGATCTCTGACCCTTCCGGTAATTCAGCAAGCACCGCATTCACATCCAGATTGTCTTCTTGCATTTGTTCGATGATAGTTGCGCGTTGTACTTCAAACGTTTGCGCTGCCAATCGTTCCTGTTCAAGATGCGCCCTGACAGCCTGAATTTCCTGATCAGCACGCGATCTTGCTTGCTCGGCACCGCGCAAAGACTGCTCAACAGTTTCCAACTCCCTACGTGCAGCTGTTAATTGTTGTTCAACTGCAAGTCGTTTGCTCAAACTGGCTTCCAACTCCATTTTATATTCTTCAACCGGATCACGACTTTCACTCAAACTTGCCAGTAATTGTTCGCGACGCTCTTGTAACCGTGCGGTTTGTTCACGCAAACGGGAAATACCAATTCGAGTGGCATCCAACTGGGTTTTTAACGATTGGAATCGCATAGCCAATTCGTGTGCACGATCTTTATCGTGGCGCGCTTTTTGACGGGCGGAATCCAAAGATGCACGAATATCATCGCGTTGCTTCAATAAAGATTCACGTTGATCCGTATCCTGCCCCATCATCTCAATCGCTTCACTTAAAATCATGCGCGCTTCGGATAAATGCTCGGCCTCCTGCTCCATTTGCTCACGTGCTTCGCGAATTTCATTTTCCAATCGTTCACGACGCATGGATGTTTGTTCAACACGAACTTGTTTTGCACTTAATTGCGCACGCAATTCAGAATAACGACGCTGCTGATCATCCGCTTCACGGCGTAATGCTTCGCGTTGTTGTTCTGATAATTTAATCGCTTCGCGACCTGATTCCAGTTGTGCGTTCAACACGGAAACCTGCTGTTGCAGGGATTCAATTTCTGCCGTCAGTTGTTCCAATTCTTGCTTGCGAGCAATCACACCGGCACTGGCATCATTATCACGAATTACACGCAACCATTGTGCGCCCAACCAAATTCCATCTGCTGTCACAACAGATTCGTTTGCCGATAATTGACTGCGTAATTGCAACGCCTGCTGCAAATCATTAGCGAAATAAACACCACTCAATAAGGCCGCCACGTCCCAATCTGCACTGACTTTGGTACTGAGTAAACCTGCCTTGCTGAAATTAACCGGAACCGGTTTGCTATTAATATCCAGAAGCATTAAATGCCCCTGACTCAAACCGCTTAATACACTGGTAACTTGATCAAGACCATTAATACAAACCGCTTGCAGATGATTACCCAAAACAGTTTCAACTGCTTTTTCCCAACCGGGTTGCACACGCAAGGTTTCAGCCAAGCGAGGTTTTTCACTCAATCCCTGATTGCTTAACCATTGACTGACAATTTTATTTTGTTCGCCCAGCGCTGCCTGCTGTAACGCTTCGAGGGATGCATGGCGAACACGCAGTGTTTGCAAGCGGCTACGGGATTGATCCAATTCATTATTCAAGCGCAAATTTTCATTGCGTGTTTGTTCCAGCGATTCCGTTAATTGATTGGCCTGCTCACGTTTTTCTTCTGCCTGCAAATCCATTTCTGCCAGCTGCTCGGTAAGCAAACCGATTTCATCATCAACATTGTCGTCCTGAAGATTATTTTTTTCTTCTTTTAGCTTTTCAACACGCTGCAATAAACGCTGTTGAACTTGTTCAAGATGTTGAATACGCGATTGTTGCACTTCAGCACGTTGGCGAGGTTCCGCAGCACGCTGGTTAAAACTATCCCAGGTATTTTGCCATTCCTGCATTGATTGTTCAGCATCAATCAATGACTCACTGGATCCTTCTTCAGCAGCACGAATTAATTCCAGTTCCGGTTCAATTTCCAAAATTTCTGCTTCAAACAATTCTGATTTTTGACTATCCGCCAATAAATTTTCTTCAGCATGGCGGCAATCACGCTGGGTTTGATCCAAATCAGATTGTAATTGGCGCGCGCGCTCATTGGCGTGCTGAATACTTTGCTCCAAACGAGCGATGTCTGCACCTATCGAATAGTAACGCCCCTGAACTTCATTAAACTTGTCACCAAGTTCGGTGTAATCCAATCGATACTTTTCAATCGCTGTATCTTTATTCACTTGCTCGGTAACAAAAGACTCCATACGCAATTCCAAATCGCGAATACCGGCGCGCTTGGTTTGTGTTTGTTCTTCGAGTAATTTGTATTTCAATGCCTGAAGTTGTGATTTGAGTGTGCGTTCTTCCTGTTTGAACTCGGCATATTTTTCAGCTGATTGGGCTTGTCGTTGCAAACGGGAAAGTTGACGCTCCAACTCATCGCGAATATCTGTCAAACGCTCCATATTTTCTTGTGTGCGACGCATACGACTTTCAGTATCACGACGGCGCTCTTTATATTTGGAAATACCCGCCGCTTCTTCAATATACACACGCAAATCTTCAGGCTTGGCTTCAATTAATTTTGAAATCATGCCCTGTTCAATAATTGCGTAACTGCGCGGCCCCAAACCGGTTCCCAAAAAGATATCGGTAATGTCGCGACGACGACATTTGGTTCCGTTTAAAAAATAAGAGTTATCCCCATCTCGACCCACTTTACGTTTGATGCTGATCTCAGTGAATGCGGCGTATTCGCCAGTGAGAGTTGCATCCGAATTATCAAACACCAATTCAATAGAAGCCTGACCAACCGGTTTACGACCACTGGAACCGTTAAATATAACGTCGGTCATATTTTCACCGCGCAAATTTTTGGCTGATGATTCACCCATCACCCAGCGCACAGCATCAATAATATTGGACTTGCCGCAACCGTTAGGCCCTACAACAGCGCAAAGATTACTGGGGAAATTAACAGTGGTTGGATCAACAAATGACTTGAAGCCAGCCAATTTAATGCACTTCAGGCGCATAGATAGAATTCACTCTGGTTATCAATAAGCTGTTTGATTTTCAAGCAGCAAGAAAATATTCAAAGGCGGAATTCTACAGGTTTGTTCAAGTGTTTACACCCGCTTTGATGGGAGGAAAAACAGCGGAGATACTGGATATAAAACCAGTTGTTTGTAATTGACACCCGCAACTTCCTGACTTGAAAAAACAAGATCAACAGGGATTTAAATCCCTGTCGCGTCGCATCAATTGCATTGCGCCCAGATCATGGGTGAATCCAAACTGGCTATAAAAACTGAATAACTCGGGTAAGCAATAAAGTTCTATATGTTTAACTTTTTTCAAATCGGGATGTTCCAGTATGGATTCCACTATTTGCTTACCGATACCCTGCGCACGCAATTTATCCGACACTATTACATCAAAAATAAAAGCTTTGAAAACATAGTCGGTAACCACTCGCGCAAAAGCCAACAAATCATTTCCCTCTACAAATCCAAATACAATCGACGAACCTTTAACACACTGAAATGTATCCTCCAGTGAACGCCCTTTCGACCAGTATTCGTTTTGGTATAACTGATGTAATTGCTGAGTCTGTTGTTCGGTTAATTGATGAATAAGTTGCATAAATTCTTAAAGTTTGGGGACCGCTGCTAATAATTGTTGTGTATAAACTTCGCGAGGATTGCTGAATAATTCTTCTGTTGCACCTTGCTCTATGAGTTGTCCATTTTTCATCACCACTACCCTGTCACACATATAACGAATGACCGACATATCATGTGAAATAAACAGCAATGTTAATTGATGCTTTTGTGTTAACTCCAATAGCAATGCGAGAATTTGTGCACGAATCGTGACATCCAATGCAGATACAGGTTCGTCCGCAATAATTAATTTTGGTTTTACAGAAACAGCACGGGCGATGGCAATACGTTGACGTTGCCCACCGGAGAATTCGTGCGGATACTTACGAATGGCCTGGCGATCAAGCCCTACATCATCCATTAATTGATTGACTTGTTCTTCTACATTTTCTTTAGTTGCCAATTTATGATGTAACAAGGGTTCTGCCAAAGTATCAAACACTGTCATACGCGGATTCAATGATGCGTAGGGGTCTTGAAAAATCATTTGGAAATCACGTCGCGCTGTTTTTAAATCAGCATAATCCAGATCCAGCAAATTGCGTCCTTGAAACAAAACTTGTCCCTGATCGGGTTCCAACAAACGAATCACGCTTCTCCCCAGTGTAGATTTACCCGAGCCGGACTCACCCACCACACCTAAAATCTCACCCGCATAAATATCCAGATTGATATTCTGCAATACTGTTTTGCGCGGTTTTTTGAAACTGAAAATATTGTCATTATTCAAAAGATAGCTGGTTTGCAACTGTTGAACTTGAACCAAAGGTTTTTCATTTTCCTGTAATTGATTGGGAAATGTTTTGGCAGAATGCAAAACCGATGACAATAATTTTTGAGTATAGGGATGTTGTGACTCAGTAAATATTTTTTTGGTTTCACCGTATTCAATTTGCATTCCCTTTTCCATCACCAAAATCTGATTGGAAACCTGGGCAGCGACAGCGAGATCATGAGTGATAAAAATCACAGCCAACTGCCGTTTGATCTGGATATCTTTAATTAATTTCAAAATCTGTGCTTGAACAGTCACATCCAACGCAGTGGTGGGTTCATCGGCAATTAATAATTGTGGTTCCGCCATTAATGCCATGGCGATCATCACCCGTTGGCGCATACCACCGGAAAACTGATGGGGATAATCATCAATACGCTTTTCAGCATCCTGTATGCCTACATCAATCAATGCGCTTATGGCTTTTGCACGCGCCTCTTTTTTACTGATTTGGTGATGTTGTTTTAATGCTTCCACCAATTGATCCACAATTCGCATGTAAGGATTCAAACAGGTCATAGGATCCTGAAAAATCATTGCAATTTTATTGCCGCGAATTTTTCGTAATTGATCATCATTTAATGCCAATAAATTCTGTCCCTGAAAAACAGCCGAACCTGATTCGATTTTTCCTGGCGGAACTGGAATCAAACCCAACAAACTGTAACAAGCGACAGACTTTCCGGAACCTGATTCACCAACAATCGCCAGAGTTTTCCCTGCATTTAAATCAAATGACAGATTATCGACAGCGACTGTTTGGCCTTGACGTGTATTAAATACCACACGCAAATTTTTAACAGATAATAAATTATTCATCATTAATCCCTCGCCGACCGTGGATCAAGTGCATCACGCAAACCATCACCTAAAAAATTAAGCGAAAACAATGTGATAGTTAAAGTCAGTCCCGGAAAAATAATCAACCAGGGATATTCCTGCATGGTTTCAACACCACCGGAAATCAATGATCCCCATGAGCTGGCAGGAGGCTGAATACCCAGGCCCAAAAAACTTAAAAAAGATTCCAATAAAATCACGCTGGGAATTGTGAGAGTTGTATAAACAATAATAGGCCCCAATACGTTGGGAATAATATGACGTGAAATAATTTGCCAGGGCGACAAGCCCATGGAAACTGCGGCCTCAATAAATTCCTGTTGCTTCACATTTAATACCTGACCACGAACAATACGTGCCATGGTTAACCATTCAACAGCGCCAATCGCTAAAAACAATAACAGCATACTGCTGCCAAAAATGACGGTTAACAACACAATAAAAATGGTGAATGGTAAAGCATAAAGTGCATCAACAAATCGCATCATGACGGCATCAACCCTGCCGCCCATAAACCCGGCAATCGCTCCCCACAAAACACCAATAGTCAGCGCAACAGCTGTTGCCACAAAACCTACCATCAATGAAATTCGGCTGCCGTACATAATGCGGGTTAATTGATCGCGTCCCAATACATCAGTGCCCAGCCAATGTTCTGCGGAAGGTGCCGATGCACCAAGCGCCAAATTTTGCTCTTCATAAGAATAAGGTGCGATCCATGGAGTGAATATGGCAATCAACATCATAAACAATAAAATCCAGAAACCTGCCATCGCCATTTTATTTTGTTTGAGACGACGAATAGCGTCCTGGGTGAGTGATGTGCCTTTTTCTGTTTTTACCAAAACTATTTGTGTCATGATTAAACTCCCTTATTCAATTGCTGACGCAATTTGGGATTCAACCAGACCAGTAAAATATCGGACAATAAATTGAACATGATAATTAAAAACGCAAAAAATATAGTGCAACCTAAAATCATAGTGTAATCACGATTAAATGCCGCCATCACATAAAAACGTCCCAAACCCGGAACCTGAAAAATAGATTCCACAACAAATGACCCCGCCAATAACCCTGCAATTGCGGGCCCTAAAAAAGAGATTACCGGCGCAATTCCACCACGCAATGCATGCACAAAAATAATACGGGCGTTGGATAAACCTTTTGCACGTGCAGTGCGAATATAATCTTGCGATAAAATTTCCAACATACCGCCACGACTGATGCGTGCAATATAAGCGGCATATACAGAACCCAAGGTAATTGAAGGTAAAATTTTATCACCGGGAACCTGCCCCCATCCGGCAACGGGCAACCATCCCAACCACAATCCAAAAATTAATAATAAAATCGGCCCAAGCACAAAGGTCGGCATACAAATACCTAACATGGCTGCAGTCATAGGCACATAATCGCCCGCCGTGTTGTGCTTCAACGCCGCATAAATTCCTGCTGACAATCCCATCACCAACGCAAATAGAATTGCGTAAAGGGACAATTCAGCTGTCGCGGGAAATCCCGCTGCAATTAATTCCGTAACAGAATGGCTTGCGTATTTAAATGATGGCCCGAAATCACCTTGTAGCAAATTGCCCATGTAGTTTATGTATTGTGACCAGAGCGGGTCATCGAGGTGGTAGCGCTCATTTAAACGCTTGATTACTTCCGGCGGCACCGCTCGTTCAGAATCAAACGGCCCACCGGGTGCAGCACGAACTATAAAAAATGTTGTAACTGATACTAAAAAAAGTACAGGTATTGCCTGAAGAAGGCGTTTAAATATAAATAAGAACATTATTGTTTTTTCTCGGGTTCTAAATACACATGTTTTAAGGACATATAGTCCTGAATATTATCATGCCAATTTTTGACACTGGGTGACACTAAGCGATTCCAGGAGTAAAGATAAATGGGCATTATCGGTAATTCAGTCATAATTAGTTTTTCTGCCTGCTGAAGCACTTTCACTCTTTCTACCGGATCAACAGTGGCAGATGCCTGCCTGATTAAACTATCGTACTCAGGATTAGCCCAACCTGTTTCATTATTACCGCTGCTGCTGATGAAAATTTCAAGAAAAGTATTGGGGTCAACATAATCTCCAATCCACGAAGCTCGTGAAATTTGGTAGTTCATATGATGCTGGTTGTCCAGAAACACTTTCCATTCCTGATTCTCAAGTTTGACATTAATACCCAGATTTTTTTTCCACATTTGCTGAATAGCGGTTGCAATTTGTTGATGCTCGTCAAGAGTATTAAATATCAAAGTAAATTCAGGAAAATTTTTCCCTTCAGGATAGCCCGCTTCAGCAAGTAACTTTTTGGCCAATTCAATATCTTGTGGAAACTGAAAATGCTCAGGATATTGTGGTGTAGGCGGGACTAAAAATCTTGCAACTTTTTCTGTCCCTTTTCTTATTTGTTTGGTAATACTCTCTCGATCAATACTATAAGCCAGAGCCTGACGTACCCTGATATCGTCAAGCGGTTTAACTTTAGTATTGAACCGATAAAAATAAGTTCCATACATAGTAAAACTCCGCAAATCTACCATTCCCTGGTATCGCGCAATTCGTTGTGGATGAAGTTTTTCTATAATATGCACCTGTCCGGCAAGATACATTCGCTCACCCACTTGAGAGCTTTCCGTCGGATACATATGTACCTCATTCAAATGAATATTATTTTTATCCCAATAATTTTCATTTTTCTTGACTCGAAAAACTTTCAGAGGTGTCCACTCTACTGGTACGAATGGGCCATTTCCGACAAAGTTTTCAATTTTTGTCCAAGGCGTACTACGCTCATCAAATTCGCCATGTTTGAGAATAGTCTTAATGTGTACAGGATACATACAATTGTGATCCAACAACTGTAAAAAATAAGGTGTGGGCGATTTGAGGGTTACACGCAGAATATTGTCTGATATAGCCTCAACGCCTACCTGACTAAAATCATTGATTTTTCCGGTATGAAATTCTTCTGCGTTTTTAATGACGTAAAGATAGGTTGCCCACTCACTGGCGAGATTTGCAGACAATATTCTTTTCCAGGATAAAACAAAATCCATGGCAACCAATTTGTCGCCATTAGACCATTTAGCATTGTCACGAATATGAAATTCATAAACTAACCCATCTGCAGATACATGCCATGTATCTGCAACGGCTGGTTCTATTTCAAGCGTCGTTAAATTTTTCGTCAACAAGGGTTCAAATAAAGTTAATTCTATTCTATGTTCAACAGAACCAGTGGTGATTTGTGGATCTATATCCGCTGGATCAGACGGATTAATCAAATGTAATATTTGCTGTTCATTACCCAGTTCAACCAAGGTTTTTCTTTCACATCCAGCCAAACAAAAAATCAAGGTAAATAAAACACAAATTAGCCCGGCATTATTCCAACGACGAGTGCACATGGATTCCTGCCTTCGCAGGAATGACGAGCCAAAAATTTGTGTAAAGATTATTTTATTGTAGAAGCTGCTTCCTGTGACCGCACCGGGCAGGCACAGGGGCCTGCCCCTACTATGGAAAGGTTTAATTGCCAAAAGATCTGTCATTTACTTTTTCTCCGCAAGATCTTTTGCAAATGCGTCGAAATTGTATTCCCTGCCTAAAAAGTTTTTAACCAAATCAGCGGCATCCTGGCTACCGCCGGGATTTAACACTGTTTTACGATAATGCTGCGCCAACTCTGAATTTCGCAAACCTTTTTTCGCAAATTCGCTGTGCATATCCGCCGCAATTACCAACGACCACATATAGGTGTAATAAATGGCAGAATAGCCATTTAAATGGCCGAAGCTGGTATAAAAATAAGTATTGTCAACATAACCGAAAGGAGAATATTTGGATTGCACCTGCATCATCAGTTTATCCAAATCAATTTTGGCAGGATCCTGGTTATAAACCGAAAGGGACAGTGCCGCATAAAACAATTGGTGCTGTGTCCACATGCCCTTGCCGAATTCACGCCCTGCTTTCATTTTTTTAATTAACTCAACCGGTATGGCTTCACCTTGTTGATTAGTCGCAAAACTGCGCAGCGTTTCTTCATCCCAGACCCATTCTTCCAACATTTGTGAAGGCGCTTCAACAAAATCCCATTCGGTTTTGGTACCTGAAAAATACATCCACTTTTGGTTACCGGCAAACAAGGCATGCAATAAATGTCCGAACTCATGCAGGAAAGTTTCAACATCGGTATGTTCCAATAAACCTTTGCCATCACCCCCAGGGAAATTACACACCAAGGCATGTGTGGGCAATTGCACTCCCTTGATACCATTCACAATAGAAAACTGTGCTGCATGGTTGTATTTATTTTCGCGCGGATGCATATCCAGATAAAAACGGCCAATGACCTTTTTATTTTCAACCAGTTCATAGGCCTCTACTGATGGATGCCATACATCTGTTTTCCACGGACGGATTTCGACACCAAACAGATGTTCACTTAAATCAAATATTCCCTGGCGAACTTTTTCATATTGGAAATATTTGCGAATTTCCTGCGCATCCAATTCATACTTTTCTTTTTTAATTAAATTCTCTGCATATATTTTTTGCCAGTCTGTCACTTTCTGTATTTTTGGATCAATTTCTTGCATGCGTTTCAACAAAACATAATATTCCTGTTTTGACTTTGCAGCGGCAATTGACGACACCTTGTCAATAAAGTCCTGCGCATTTTCAGCACTCTTGATCATCTTGTCTTCGGTTACGAATTCAGCGAAGTTGGTATAACCCAGGATAGAAGCAAGTTCGTGGCGTTTTTGCATCAACTTCATCAATACATCTTTATTTTTTGGATAAGCCTGCTGACGGAACAAGATATAATATTGTTTACGTAAATCATCATTTTTTGCGTATTGCATAAAAGGATAATAATCCGGATAGGCAGTGCCCAATAGTATTTTTCCTTCTGCATTGGGTTTGTGTTTATCAATATAATCCTGCGGCAACCCATCCAAATCTTTTGCGGAATTTAAAACCAACTGCTTTGATCCTTCCCGGATATTTTTATCAAACTCCTGGCCGATTTGTATAATCTCATCACTGAGTTGTTTGATTTTTTTACGGGTTGACTCATCTTTATCAACACCGGAACGTTTGAAATCACGCAACATATGCTCTACATATCGCTTGTCTTCTGCAGAAAGGCGCGACAGTTTTACACGCTTGATATTGTCATACAGGGGACGGGACAAACTGATATCGCTCACCAGACCCATCCATTCTTTTTCACAAAACTCTGCAACACTTCTCAGTTCAGCATCAGGGTGAACATTGGCGTATAAACCGGCAAGATTCACTTGCTTATCAATCAATATATCCATTTGATTGATTTTTTTTAGCAGCTTTTGATCAGCAAAGGCTTTTTTGGTTTTACCAAACACCATCAATTCCGAACTGACCTTTTGATAATCTTTGGCGCAGGATTGAATGTAATCTTGCGCCAACTTTGTTTCCGGTTTAGGCCATGAGGGTTCAGCGATAACACTCACGGAAACGACTGCAAGCAAAGTGCCTAGCCACCACTGGCACTGGCGCATAAATCTGCAAGTTAAATCTGATTTAATCTGAATGCACATGGAATTTATTCACCTTGTTTATTAAGTGTTGGCGGCAATACTACATTTTTTATCAAGCCTCTTGCACCCTTGATTGGAATTTTTGCTTTTTGGGTTGGCAGGCTAACAATTTTTGACATTACTGCTAAGCTTCAAATAACTGATGATTCAGGAAATATAACAGGGCGTATGAACCAGTACCTACTCACCGAAGAACAACGCGACTGTCTGCAAGAAATTACAAATGTTGCCATGGGACAGGCGGGAGATCGACTGGCAAGACTTCTGGATGTGTTTGTGGTCTTATCCATTCCACATGTCAGCGTGCTTAACCCGACTGATATTTCCATGACCTTGCATTCGTTAAATCACGATTCGGATGACCAGAGGGTACACGGTGTTTGTCAGGGGTTCATTGGTGGCGGAATTGCCGGTGAAGCCATGTTGATATTTAACAGAACCGATTTTAATGACCTTGCCAGCTTGTTGAAATATGGAAAAGCGACTGACGAACAAGCCGAGAATGAATTGTTGATGGATACAGCAAATGTCTTGAATGGCGCCTGTTTGAGAGGTTTGGCTGAGCAATTGGATACTCACTTCAGTTTTGGGCCTCCAATGTTGCTAGGACAGCACTGTAATATTCATGATTTGCTTTCAGGCAATAACATGAAATGGAAGCAGGCTCTGGTTGTTGAAATTAATTATGCAATTGAAAATCATCAAATCAATTGTGATTTATTATTGGTCGTTGCTGAACATTCAATTGCCGGATTACTACAAAAACTTGACTATTTACTGGATTAAAAGCTGAAAATTTCATGTTAAAGAAGGCTGCCGACAGTATATTTAATGATGTCCACTGGCAGATGGATATACTGCAGAATATCGATGTAGGATTGGTAGTTCTCGACGAGCATTACAAAGTGGTCGTGTGGAATAGTTTTATGCAAAACCACAGCGGGAAATTACCTGAAAAAGTATTAGGCAAAACCTTGTTTAATGTTTTTCCGGAATTGTCTGAAGACTGGTTCCGTCACAAAGCTGAATCAGTATTTGTTTTACAAAATGCCACTTTTACCACGTGGGAACAACGCCCCTATCTGTTTCGTTTTCCCCATTACCGGCCTATCACCGGTACAGCAGAATACATGTATCAAAACAGTACTATTATTCCTCTGGCCAATACCAAAAACGAAGTTGATCACATCTGCGTAATTGTATATGACGTCACCGATACAGCCGTTAATAAAATTGCCCAGGAACAAGCTAATGAAAAGCTGAAAAACCTGAGTCGTACCGATCATCTAACCGGTTTATACAATCGTGGTTACTGGGAACTGCGTTTGATTCAGGAATTCAAACGTTACGAACGTTATCAAAGCCCTTGCTCGTTAATCATGATGGATATAGACCATTTCAAAAAAGTCAACGATCGTTATGGACATCCCACTGGCGATGAAGTTATTCGTCAGGTGAGTCGTGCGATTAAAGAACAAGTGCGGGATCTGGATATTGCCGGTCGATACGGCGGTGAAGAATTCGGCATTATACTTACCAATACAACCGGTGATGGCGCCTGTGTATTTGCAGAAAGATTACGTCAAAAAATAGAAAAAATGCTGGTGCACTTTGACGGTCAGGATATACGTTTCACTATCAGTCTGGGCGTTTGTGCGCTGGGCGATCACTTCAAAGATTACAAGGAGTGGTTGGAAAAAACAGACCAAGGCCTTTACAAATCCAAAGAAGGCGGACGCAATCGTTATACATTTATGGAGTAACTATTACCTCATGTCCGCACTAATCACCCCGGAGTGAAAACGGAATTCCTCATCTGGTGACTCAATCAACTCTTTTTCAATTTCCAAAAATTCATGAATGCGTTCGCTGATATCTTTACCCTCGGCAGCACGCTTGGCCAATTTTAAATAATCCTGATAATGGCGCGATTCGGATTTGAGCAATGACAGGTAAAACGCTTGTAATTCTTCGTCAAGATGAGGCGCCAATTTCGCAAAACGTTCACAGGATCTGGCTTCAATAATGGCACCTATAATCAAGGTATCAATATAACGTGCTGGCTCATGAGTGCGTACAATTTTACGTAAGCCACCGGCATATCGCCCCGGTGTAATTTGTTCATAAGCAATATTTCGCTTTTCCATAATCTGCATCACCTGTTCGTAATGACGCAACTCCTCACGGGCAAGACGCGACATTTTGTGCATCATGTCAAAATCACCCACGTAACGAAACATCAAATTGATTGCTGTTGACGCCGCTTTTTTTTCGCAATTGGCATGATCAAGTAATAACAACGACTGATTATCCAATGCGTTTTGGATCCATTGATCAGGTGTAGCGCAAAGCAAAAATTGGTGGATATGAGAGATATCAGTCATGAAGTATAAAACCCGGGAATAATGTAACGCTCGTAATAAGCTGACGACAATGCATAAAAATCCTTATCGATATGATCACGAATTTCTGCCAGGGATAAGTCCGCTTTATAAGGCAAACGCTTGACACCAAATAAATCCAAATTTTCTATTTGACTGGCACCTGCTCTCAATAAATCAAACAACCAACAATAAGGATTTTGTTCCGGTTTAAATAAAATTTGTTGATGCTTTATTTGCTCAAGCAACAGATTTTCATCCACAATTTCAAAATGCAGCTTAACAACCTGAGTCAGAAAATTTTCCAATCGATCGGCAATAATTACCCGTTGGTCATGGGTATAAGCATTCCAATCAATCACTTCATGCGCAAAGCGTTTGCATCCACGGCACACGTTGTCACCAATACCGGTTGAGCAAATGCCGACGCAGGGAGTTTTAACTGTTTTTAAAACCAGCATAGTCAATTTAGTAAGCAGAACCGGAAATATTGAGATCAATTTTCCAGACTGCACCTGCGCCTGTCATGAATAACGTTTTATTATCCGGGCCACCAAATGCAACATTGGTTAAGTTGGCATCGGTAGAAGCCTGTGCAATTTGTTTTCCGTCAGGTGTATAAACCGTTAACTTGCGCTTGATGTGTTCAGTTAAATAAATATTACCCAGACAATCAATTGCCATGCCATCAGGAATACTGATTCCGGTTACCAAATCTTTTCCAGTTTGAGGAATTCCATCTACCAAGGCATAAGCTCTGAGTACACCTTGTTCACCACCACCATTGACATACAAAATATCCTCATTAACAGACAAACTAATTCCATTGGGATTGATGATAGTGTCATCAACCAAACTCACCTTGCCATCAGAAGAAATTCGATAAACACCGGTTTTGTCCTGACCGCCCGGTGCCGCATCGCGTTGAAATGCGGGATCAGTAAAATAAATGGTTCCATCTTTGGCAACAGCAATATCGTTAGGCGAATTAAATACATTTCCATTAAATTCCGATGCCACTGTTGTGCGTTCACCGGTGCTCAGGTTGTAGCGGGAAACTGCTTTGAATTTATGTGTGCCCGCAATTAAATTGCCCTGATTATCAACAGCCAAACCATTGCTGCCGGAATCTTCAATCAGGGTTGTCATATTGCCTGATACATCCAGTTTTTGAATGCGGGAAGGAAATCCATTTGCAAATGTAAAATCAGAAAAATAAAGTGAATCCTTTATCCAGACAGGGCCTTCATATAACCCTGCTTCGGTTCGTGCAGAATTGGCTGATTCAATGCGTACAGGAATTAAATCTCCCGATGGTGCTACACCCTCGCATTGCGCAGATGATACAGACGAGGAAGCAGCGATGCTGATTTCCGTAACAGATTCCTTGTTTGAATCCTGATCAGGTTTCTTGTCACAAGCTGACAGTGCAATTATCAGACTTGTGATCAGCGTCAATTGTATTCTGCTTGCCGTTGGTTTCATTTTGGCCTCTTTATATGAAGTGATTTTTTGTAAAAAATAAAGGTGCCACCTTATCACAACATACAGACTCCATTAACAGTCTGCGTACCTTGAGTTATACTGCGCAACCGTTTTACTGCTCTTATGAGCAACCTCAAGTGTACTGTCTTTATCAAGTTCACTTTTCATCCATGACGGTCATGGATAGCCTCTTGAAGCAGAGATCCTGCGAAGAGAGTAAACCCACATTAACGAGGATAAAATCGTGCTCGAAGCTTATCGCAAACAGGTCGCAGAACGCGCCGCCGAAGGTATTCCACCCAAACCACTCACTGCAGAACAAGTATCCGGATTGGTTGAGTTACTCAAAAATCCACCGGCGGGTGAAAAAGAAGTTTTATTGGATTTGATTACAAACCGTGTTCCACCTGGCGTCGATGAAGCCGCCTATGTTAAAGCTGCATTCCTCAGTGCGATACTCAAAAACGAAACCACCTCCCCGTTGATAGATAAACCTCTTGCGATAAAACTGCTCGGTATGATGCTTGGTGGTTACAACATCGAAACTCTGGTTAATTTGCTTGATGATTCCACTCTGGCGCCTTTGGCTGCAGAACAACTCAAACACACATTATTGATGTTTGATGCTTTCCACGATGTGGAAGAAAAAGTCAAAGCCGGTAATCCACACGCCAAAGCACTGATGCAATCCTGGGCTGATGCTGAATGGTTTACCAGTAAGCCAAAAGTTCCGGAAAGCACCAAACTCACTGTTTTCAAAGTCACCGGTGAAACCAATACCGATGATTTATCACCAGCGCCTGATGCCTGGTCACGTCCCGATATCCCCTTGCATGCTCTCGCCATGTTCAAAATGACACGCGATGGCATTAAGCCTGATGAGCCAGGCAAAATCGGTCCAATCAAACAAATCGAAGCGTTGAAGACCAAAGGCTATCCTCTGGTGTTTGTGGGTGATGTTGTCGGAACCGGTTCATCGCGCAAATCAGCCACCAACTCTGTACTTTGGTTTATCGGTGAAGACATTCCCGGTGTACCGAACAAACGCACTGGCGGTGTTTGTATTGGCGGCAAAGTGGCTCCCATTTTTTACAACACTATGGAAGATGCAGGCGCTCTGGTATTCGAAGCCCCTGTTGATAATTTGAATATGGGCGATGTGATTGATGTTCGTCCGTATGAAGGCAAGATCCTGAATGCCACAACCGGCGCAGTGATTTCGGAGTTCGAATTGAAATCCGATGTACTTCTGGACGAGGTTCAGGCTGGTGGCCGTATCCCTTTGATTATCGGTCGTGGTTTGACAACCAAAGCGCGTGCTTCTCTGGGATTGCCTGCCAGCACACTATTCCGCTTACCTGAATCGCCTACCGATTCAGGTAAAGGTTTTACGCTCGCACAAAAAATGGTGGGCAAAGCCTGTGGTGTAAAAGGTATTCGCCCCGGGACTTACTGCGAACCTTACATGACCACTGTGGGTTCTCAAGACACTACCGGACCAATGACACGTGACGAATTGAAAGACCTGGCCTGCCTGGGTTTCTCGGCTGATCTGACCATGCAATCTTTCTGTCATACAGCGGCTTATCCAAAACCTGTCGATATCGAAACCCAACACACCTTGCCAGATTTCATCATGACACGCGGTGGTGTTTCATTACGTCCAGGCGATGGGATTATCCACAGCTGGTTAAACCGTATGTTGTTGCCTGACACTGTCGGTACGGGTGGCGACTCCCATACTCGTTTCCCGATTGGTATTTCTTTCCCTGCCGGTTCTGGCTTGGTCGCGTTTGCAGCAGCAACTGGTGTAATGCCTCTGGATATGCCCGAGTCTGTTCTGGTTCGATTCAAAGGCGAAATGCAACCTGGCATTACCTTGCGCGATCTGGTGAATGCAATTCCACTTTATGCAATCAAAGCCGGTTTGCTGACCATCGACAAAAAAGGTAAGAAAAATATTTTCTCTGGCCGCATCCTTGAAGTTGAAGGCTTGCCAAAACTAAAAGTTGAACAAGCGTTTGAAATTTCCGATGCATCAGCGGAGCGTTCAGCGGCGGGTTGTACTATCAAATTGGATAAAGAACCCATCATTGAATATTTGAAATCCAACATCACTATGTTGCGCTGGATGATCGAACAAGGTTACGGTGATATTCGCACTATCGAACGTCGTGCACGCAAAATGGAAGAATGGCTGGCAAATCCTGTGTTGATGGAAGCAGACAAAGACGCCGAGTATGCGGCGATTATCGATATTGATCTGGCTGACATCAAAGAACCCATTCTCGCCTGCCCCAACGACCCGGACGATGTGAAAGTATTGTCTGAAGTTCAAGGCGATAAGATTGATGAGGTCTTTATAGGTTCTTGCATGACCAACATCGGCCACTTCCGTGCTGCGGGTAAATTATTGGCCGCCACCAAAGATGAGTTATCAACTCGTTTGTGGATTGCCCCGCCCACAAAAATGGATGCACACCAATTGATGGAAGAAGGTTATTACAGTATCTACGGTGTCAAAGGTGCACGTACCGAAATGCCAGGTTGTTCATTATGCATGGGTAATCAGGCACGTGTTGCAAAAAACTCCACAGTAGTTTCGACCTCAACCCGTAACTTCCCCAACCGTTTAGGTGAAGGCGCTAATGTGTATTTGGCTTCTGCTGAATTGGCCGCAATCGCCGCTGTATTAGGTAAATTACCCTCACCCGAAGAGTATTTAGCTTACGCCAGCAAAATTAACAGCATGGGTGCTGATATTTATCGTTATCTGAATTTCAATGAAATCGAAAGCTACCAAAAATCTGCTGATGAAGGTAAACGAATTGCAGCAGTTGAAATACAAACCGTCGCAATTTAGTGAATTGGATAACTGTATTTTACAAGCATAAAAAAACCGCCATTACTGGCGGTTTTTTTATGCTTGTAAAAATCACATTTTTCTTTCTATTTCCGCTTTTTCTTCCAGGGCTTTTTGGAAACTATCAAAATCTTGTTGACCTGTCAGATTGGAAAGTTGCGACACAATTGCTGTTTGTTGCTCAGCAGGTATTTGCGATTTTTCACCACTGGTCACAGCAGATACAACAACAACAGCGTAGTCGCCATTTGATAAAGGGGCACCGCTGACACTATTATTTTCTGATGTGGGTTTAGCCATAGAAAACGCAACACGCAACACCTCCATATCGGCTTCAGGGTTACCACGTTTGATATCGTTAAATTCTTTGTACTCGGCGCCTGCAGATTTTGCAACCTCAACAAAAGCTTTACCTGACTGCAGCTGATTAACATATTCACGCGCTTTTTCTGCGATAAGTAAACGGGCTTTTTTATCTTTTAATGTACTGACAATCTGATCTTTCACTTCTTCAAGAGATCTTAAATGCTTGGGTTGATGCTCAGTCTTTTTAACTACAACCACATGCAAGTTTTCAATTTCAACCGGCTCACTTGAATTACCCTCTTGCAGAACATCGTTAGAAAATGCAGCTTCAACAAATTTAGAATTGGCTGCAATATCTTTACCGGTATTACGCGCAAACAATCCGGTATTTTTCACGACCAATCCCAAACCTGGAGCAACATCCGCTAATTTTTCAGCGTTGTAGGTTTCTTCTTTTAATTTCTCAAGCTTCGTTACAAACAGATTTTCTGCCTCTGCTCGTTTCAATTGATCCTCGATAGATGCACGTTGTTCATCAAAAGAAGGCGCTTTACCACCTCGTTCAGCAATGAGTTTAATAAAATGTGTACCCGCATCGGTTTTGACTGCAGCAGAAACTTCACCCACTTTTAATGCAGCCAACGCACTTTCAAATTCTGTCGGGAAAGTATCACCTGTGGAATATCCCAAATCACCACCTTGCTCTTTACTTCCCAGGTCTTCTGAATAGGTTTTAGCCAAAGCAGCAAAATCTTCTCCAGCCGCAATTTTATCGGCAATCTGTTTAACCAAATCCGGTTTATCGCCTTCTATTAAAATATGTGCAGCTTGTTTTTCCGGTTTAGCTACAAAATTAGCGACAAACTGATCATATTGGCTACGAATCTGCTCCTCGGTAACGTTTATTTCTTTCATCAAATCCGCACTGTTTAACTCAATATAATCAACAGCAACTTGTTCCTCTGCCGTATAAGTTTGTGGATTTGCACTGTACTCGGAACTGACTTCTTCATCGCTAACACTAATTGAAGCCTGAACCTGACTTATCGGTAATTTGAAATACTGAATGTCGCGTGATTGGAAATTCAAAGCGACCAGATTATCGACTTCATAAGGCAGGGTGAAAGCGCTACTGCTCACTGCAGTTTGTAATTGGCCAATTATTTGGTCTTCAGAAAGAAGTTTTAAATAATCGCTATGGCTTAATCCCATCATGCCCAGAATTTGTTGATATTTTTGATTATCGAACACACCTTTTTCGTCTTTAAAGCCTGGTTCAGCCGCAATTTGCTTCATCAGCTCTTCTTGGGAAACAGCCAATCCCATTGCTTTTGCATTCTGAAGTAGCACGGCTCTTCGAATTAAATTTTCAAGCACTGGCTTACGCAAATAATCATCGCTGATAAATTCAGCAGGAATGTCATTGCCGTAAGTATTGATCATTTGTTGTTTTTGACTGGCAATTGCACGCTCCAATGAAGCTTTGGTAATTTTTTCACCGTTTACACTGGCAGCTTCATCCGCATTCACATTCCAATTAAACAATGCTTCTATGCCAGATATGGCAAAAAACAACACCAAAATTCCGATAAGGATATAGGAAATAATTCCACGGGAATTGTCACGAATATTTTGTAACATTGAATGCTCCTAACACTCTGGTTGGTTTATTATCTACCGAGTGAGGTCAAAACCTTTTTCGCTCTAGCAGTTAAAAAAAAAGCGCACCGAAATGCGCCTTTGTGTCTGACATATATAAATTAATTTCACTCCGGGAAATTAATTAACAGCATCCTTCAAGGCCTTTCCAGCTTTAAAACCTGGAACTTTTGAAGCAGGTATAGCAATTTCTTCACGAGTTTTGGGATTGCGACCTGTACGTGCAGCTCTTTCTTTTACGGCAAACGTACCAAAACCAACCAACACAACCGAGTCACCCGACTTCAATGCATTAGTGATGCTATCCATCACCGCATCCAATGCCTTTCCTGCTGTTGTTTTTGGGATGTCAGCTGATGCTGCAATTGCCTCAATTAATTCAGTCTTGTTCACGAGTAACCCCTTTTTAATTTTATGTTTAAAAATGCGATCAGCAGGTTTTTCTCACCTCTCAGTCGCCACGAATAATGAGTTGCGATTTATACCAACTGAACTTCAGGGGGTCAAGGAAAGCCTACCGCTTTCGCGAAATCCATCTATTTTTGCACACAAATCACTCAAGATTGTAAAAGTATTTCAATAAAAACAGCCTGCACGTCCTGAAAAGTAACGATTCAAGAGTGCAGTTTTGTTAATGGGTGCTGATCCTGTTTTCAGAGCCTGTTTTTTGCGAAGCTTTTTTAAGTGCAGTGTATTCTTCATCAGTCAAAGGCTTGGGTTGATGTTGCAACGCCAACTCCAGCACTTCATCAATCCATTTAACAGGTTTGATTATCAAATCAGCTTTGATATTGGCAGGAATTTCCTTCAAATCACGTTCATTCTCAGCAGGAATAATCACTGTTTTAATTCCGCCCCTGTGAGCAGCCAACAACTTCTCTTTCAATCCACCTATACGCAACACTTCACCACGCAAAGTGATTTCGCCTGTCATGGCAACATCAGCCCTGACTGCGATACCTGTTTGCACAGACACTAATGCCGTACACATCGCAATACCGGCACTCGGGCCATCTTTGGGAGTCGCCCCTTCTGGCACATGGATATGAATATCAACTTTTTCATGATAATCAGGGGCAATACCCAATGCTTGTCCTCGCGAACGAACAACAGTAAGCGCAGCCTGAATGGATTCCTGCATCACATCACCGAGAGAGCCGGTTTTGATAATAAGCCCTTTACCCGGGATAGCCGATGATTCTATAGTCAGCAGCTCGCCGCCCACTTGTGTCCATGCCAATCCTGTCACTTGCCCTATTTGATCATTCGCTTCCGCCTTACCAAAATCAAATTTGCGAACCCCCAACAACTCCTCCAACCCTTCGGATCCAATTTCATCAACCGTTAATTGTTTTTCCTTAACATGTTGTGTTACCACCTTACGACAAAGTTTTGCAACTTCGCGCTCCAGACCACGCACACCGGCTTCACGTGTGTAATAACGCACCATGTCGCGAATAGCTGACTCGGAGATTTTAATTTCGTTATCTTTCAATCCGTTCGCTTTGATTTGTTTTGGTATCAGGTAACGCGAAGCGATTCCCAACTTCTCATCTTCTGTGTACCCGGGAATTCGAATAACCTCCATACGATCCAGAAGTGGGCCTGGAATATTCATGGAATTGGATGTACAAACAAACATCACATCCGATAAGTCGTAATCCACTTCCAGATAATGATCATTGAAATGACTGTTCTGTTCCGGATCCAACACTTCCAATAAGGCCGACGCAGGGTCACCACGATTATCCATCCCCATTTTGTCTATTTCATCCAATAAGAACAGTGGGTTTTTTACACCAACTTTCGCCATTTTCTGGATGAGTTTTCCCGGTAGTGAACCAATATAAGTTCGGCGATGACCACGTATTTCCGCTTCATCACGCACACCACCCAGAGCCATTCGAATAAATTCGCGATTGGTCGCACGCGCGATAGATTCGCCCAAAGATGTTTTACCAACCCCGGGAGGCCCAACCAAACAGAGTATCGGACCTTTTACTTTCTTAACTCGCTGCTGCACCGCCAGATATTCAAGAATACGCTCTTTGACTTCTTCCAAACCAAAATGATCTTTATTTAAAATTTCTTCCGCGCGTTGTAGATCATGACGCACCTTGCTACGTTTGCTCCAAGGCACCTTGATCATCCAATCAAGATACGAGCGCAATACAGACGCTTCAGCTGACATGGGCGACATCATTTTTAATTTGTTTAATTCTGCACGCGCTTTTTGCTCGGCATCTTTGGGCATTTGTGAAGACACTATTTTCCTTTCAATCTCGTCAATTTCATTGACGTCCTCACCCATTTCGCCCAATTCTTTTTGAATCGCTTTAATCTGTTCATTTAAATAATATTCACGCTGACTTTTTTCCATTTGTTTTTTAACGCGCCCGCGAATTTTTTTCTCAACCTGAAAGACATCGATTTCAGTATCAATTAATTCAAGTAAATGGGTAATTCGTTTCGGAACAGATTCCATCTCAAGTACAGATTGCTTTTTGGAAAGATCCAATGACATATGTGCAGTAATGGTATCAGCCAGGCGCCCCGGATCTTCAATTCCGGATAAAGATGCAATTACTTCCGCAGGAACTTTTTTGCTCAGATTGACGTACTGTTCAAATTGCTGAAGTAATGTTGTAGCCAGTGCTTCAGCTTCCCTCGTGAAAACATCAACGCTGGGAATTATTTCAACATCGGCACTGAAAAATACGCCCTGATCTTTAATATCATTAATAATCGCGCGCTCGCGACCTTCAATTAATACCTTCACTGTACCGTCAGGTAATTTCAGCAATTGCAATATGCTGGCAAGTGTACCTATTGTGTACAAATCAGATGCTTTGGGATCATCCTGCTGGGGATTTTTTTGTGCAAGCAGCAATACTTGCTTATCAGTTGCCATACCGCGTTCAAGTGCTTCGATTGATTTACCGCGCCCGACAAATAAAGGGGTCACCATGTGCGGGTACACAACCAAATCGCGAAGAGGCAACAGGGGAATATCCATGAGTGTCGAATCGGTTGGAAATGTCGTAGCCATCATTCATCTCTTTTTCTGTAAACTGACTTTTCTAAAACAAGATTGGGGTCTGTTTAACAAAATTACAAGTTATCCGTGAAAAAATAAAAAAGGCGCCTCATGGCGCCCTTTTTTATTTTTTCGTTCAATTAATCCTCTGCCGCCGCTTTAGCGGGTTTTTCGAGGCTTTCATAAACCAAAAGTGGTTCTGACTCGCCCTTAATAACTGATTCATCCACCACCACTTTGGCGACATGTTCTTCGGATGGGATTTTATACATAGTATCCAAAAGCACGGATTCCATTATCGACCTCAAACCGCGAGCACCTGTCTTGCGAGCCAAAGCTCGCTCGGCAACAGCATCAAGTGCATCCGGACGGAAATCAATTTGTACACCTTCCATTTCAAACAAACGCGAATACTGTTTTGTCAGTGCATTTCGAGGTTCAGTCAAAATTTGAATTAATGCAGCTTTATCCAACTCATCCAAAGTTGCGATAACCGGCAGACGTCCAACAAATTCAGGAATCAATCCATAACGGACCAAATCTTCCGGTTCCAAATCATGAAGTGTCTCACCGAAATTACGTTTTTCATCTTTGCTTTTAACTTCGGCACTGAAACCTATTCCACCTTTTTCCGATCTATCGCGAATCACTTTGTCCAAACCGGCAAAAGCACCACCGCAAATAAATAGAATATTGGAAGTGTCAACTTGCAGGAATTCCTGTTGCGGATGCTTGCGACCACCCTGTGGAGGAACTGATGCAATAGTACCCTCAATCAACTTCAGCAAAGCTTGTTGAACACCTTCACCGGACACATCACGTGTAATGGAGGGATTGTCTGACTTACGGGAAATTTTGTCGATTTCATCAATGTAAACAATACCCTGCTGAGCCTTCTCAACATCGTAGTCACATTTCTGCAGCAATTTTTGGATAATGTTTTCAACGTCCTCACCGACATAGCCCGCTTCAGTCAGGGTTGTTGCATCAGCGATAGTAAAAGGAACGTCCAGCAATCGAGCCAAGGTTTCGGCAAGCAAAGTCTTACCACTGCCAGTGGGTCCCACCAACAGGATATTACTTTTGCCAAGTTCAACGGCTTCTTTTTCCTTACCCTGTTTGCCGCCATGACGCAAACGCTTGTAGTGGTTGTAAACAGCCACCGCCAAAACCTTCTTGGCCCGGCGTTGCCCGATTACATACTGGTCGAGAATAGCTGAAATTTCATGGGGTTTGGGTAACTTGTCCCCGGCACCTTCAGAGGGGCTTTCCTGAATCTCTTCGCGAATGATGTCATTACATAAGTCGACACATTCATCACAAATAAACACTGACGGACCGGCAATAAGCTTCCGCACTTCATGCTGACTTTTGCCACAAAAAGAGCAGTACAACAACTTGCCGTTTTTGTCTCCGCTATCACCACTGTGATCGCTCATTGGAACACTCCGTAACTAATTTCATACTAATTGTCGGGCTAAATTGACAATTTTCAAGCTCGAGAAGCGAAAAACTGGCGCCTCAAATAACGGGCTATCGAAAATAACAGGTCGCCAGATTAACAGATACTGACAGGTGTTCAAGACTTGCCAACAGTCTGGCGCTTTTCAATCACCGCATCAACCAAACCATAGTCTTTGGCTTGCTCTGCTGACATAAAATTATCCCGCTCTGTGTCCTGGGCAATTCTTTCGACAGGCTGCCCGGAATGCTGCGCCATCAATTCATTTAAACGTGAACGTATTTTCAGGATTTCCTGAGCCTGGATATGAATATCCGATGCCTGCCCCTGGGCCCCGCCACTGGGTTGATGAATCATAACCCGAGCATTAGGCAGACAATAGCGCTTGCCTTTAGCGCCAGCATTCAACAGAAATGCTCCCATGCTACAAGCCTGACCAATACACATAGTACTTACATCAGGCTTGATAAATTGCATGGTGTCATAGATAGACATACCTGCCGTCACTGATCCGCCGGGAGAGTTAATGTATAAATGTATATCCTTGTCCGGGTTCTCCGCTTCCAGAAACAGCAATTGGGCAACCACCAGATTCGCCATGTAATCTTCAACCTGGCCCACCAAAAAAATGACCCGTTCTTTCAATAAGCGTGAGTAAATATCAAAAGAGCGCTCACCGCGTGCAGTTTGTTCAATAACGATAGGAACCAATCCACTATTAATGACAGGAGACTGGGATGGAAAATAAATTTGTGACATGAGTTGTTAATTCCTTATGCAATAACAAGAAATTGTTTATTAGCAGTTAAAACATTAAAGGTACATTACTGACAAGAGTGAGCTTAACCCCTGATGGACTGATATGCCAGTCGAAAGAAAAAAAATGCGTAGGGTATTGATGAAAGAAAGCCGCAAAATAAACATTCTGCGGCTTTTTTAAACGATTAAGCTTGAGGCTTGGATTTGATAACCTGATCATAAGTTGACTGGACATCATTTACTTTGGCTTTGGAAACTATGTACTCAACAACCTGGTCTTCCAAAACTGCAGACTCAACACCTGCCATCAATTCACGATTACTATTGTAGTAATCAATCACATCCTGAGGTTGCTCATAAGTAGAAGCAATCTCCTCAACTTTCGCTTTAACCAGCTTGGCATCAGGTTTGATTTTTGAATCTTTGACTATCTCACCAACGATTAATCCCAAAGTCACACGACGATTGGCTTCATCCTGAAACATAGTGTCAGGTAACAAACTTCTGACATCAAAATTTTGTTTTTGACCACCAAAACGCTGCATCATCTGATCGCGCAGCAAGTTAATTTCGTTAGCAACCAAGGCTTTCGGCACATCAACCTGATGGGTTGATATCAATGCATCCATCACCTGGTTTTTGACCTTCATTTTCAAAGCATTGTTAAGTTCACGTTCCATATTGACTTTAACTTCGGCACGGAATTGATTAAGGTCTCCCGCAACTCCGAACTTGCTGAAAAACGCCTGATCAACTGCTGGCAATTCGGCAGCTGATACGCTGTTCAGCGTAATCTTGAATTCAGCCTGGGCACCTTTCAACTCTTCAGACTTGTAATCTTCCGGGAAGGTGACAGCAATAGCCTTTTCCTCTCCCACCTTCATCCCCACAATTCCCTCTTCAAAACCAGGAATCATAGATCCTGAACCTAATACAAGGCTCTGGTTATCAGCTTTACCACCAGCAAACTCAACACCGTCTTTTGTACCAACGAAATTGATATTCACTTTGTCGCCATCAATAGCAGCGCGATCAACCGGAGTATAAGTTGCCTGCGCCTTGCGCAAGGTTTCAATCATGGCATCCAGATCATTCTCGGTAACATCGGCCGTATGACGTGTTATTTCGTACTGACTTAAATCTGCCAAAGCAACCGAAGGGTAAACCTCAAACACAGCTATGTATTCAAGATCCTTACCTGGGGCCAATTGCTTGGGTTGTATGGAGGGCTGACCAGCGGGTTTTACATTTTCTTTTTGTACCGCCGCATAAAACGAACGGCTGATGACATCACCAACCACTTCCTGACGAATGTTGGCACCAAACCGCTGTTTGACAACTGAAACCGGCACTTTACCTTTACGGAAGCCTTTGATGCTGACATTACGAGCAGCCTGTTTAATTCGATCTTCGACTTCGTTGTCTACTTGTTCTGCAGGGACGCCAACAGTCAAGCGACGCTCCAATCCAGAGGTTGTTTCAAGTGAAACCTGCATATGTGCCTCGTGAAATAACTAGTGATTATGGTGCGGACGGAGAGACTCGAACTCTCACACCTCACGGCGCCAGAACCTAAACCTGGTGTGTCTACCAATTTCACCACGTCCGCAAATACCCTTCCGGGCAACTGGCAAAGCAATATCCAACCTATTGATTTTTATATAATTTTATAAAACACAAACAAGCCGGACACGCGAAGGGTGCGAATTTTGCCACACTAGACCGCCAAGCATCAACCGGAATCTTCAAGCGGGGATAATGTTTGAGTGAATTGTTATATCTCACATAATTTCTGTGCTAATTCGGCACGAATAACTTTCCAGAGGAGGTTCTGAATTGAAAAGGAACAGATTCCGCCTTCAAACCCGGACTAGAATTCAGCAAGCACAACTCGCTGCCTTTGCGTTAGCTGTACAAACTCCTGAATGAATTTTTCCAGATCGTCCCACGACAGGGATTTTTCTTCTTCAAGCTGCACCAAAGGTATTTGACTATCATCCACTACAAAAGCTTTGGCTTCAGGTTGTGGCACATCCGAGACAGTTAAATCATGAATAACGGATTGCAAACGATGCAACCATGAACCTCGATAAGACTGTAAATCAATTAATTCATCAACCATTTGCGAATGAAGATTTTGTTTGCCTAATTCAGACTGCAACTCTTGCAAAGATTGAATTTGATACGCATTTTTGAGCCGACTATAAGAACCCAATTCGCGCCAATAAAAAACCAACGCAAGTTGCAGATGCATCAATACCGAATTAATTAAAGCATCATGTTGCAGCGGCGACAGAGGGGCTTGCGAAAGATTTTGCGCTTGTTGCAGTAAAAAACGCGCCTGCAACAAGCGCTGGTTAACACGGGAAAAATCACTGACCTTATTTGCTGACATGCCATTTGCCAGATTCATAAAATGCTTTCCAACCTGTCGCTTTGCCATTCACTTCTGTTTGCACATATTGTTCTTTGGTTTTACGACTGAAACGCACTATCGCCAAATTACCATCCGGGTCTTTTACAGGTGCAGACAGCAGGAAATGATATTTGGGATCAATTTGTTTTTTGTATGGCAATAATTCAGACACTAAAGGCGCTCTGGTCTCGCGATTTTTTGGAAATTGGCTTGCTGCTAAAAATAAACCGGCCGCACCGTCACGCAATACATAATAATCATCAACTTTTTCGCAACGTAAATCGGGCATGGCAATAGGATCAACTTTCGGCGGAGCCGCTTCACCACTCTTCAACAATTTACGTGTGTTTTTACACTCACTATTGGTACAACCAAAATATTTACCAAAGCGACCAGTTTTCAATTGCATTTCGCTGCCGCATTTATCACATTCCAAAGTTGGCCCTTCATAACCTTTCAGTTTGTAGCTACCCTGCTCAACTTCATAACCGGCACAGTCCGGATTGTTTCCGCAAATATGCAATTTGCGATTTTCATCCAGCAAATAGGAATCCATCGCCGAATTGCACAATTTACAACGATGTTTGGTACGCAACTGACGTGATTCAGCTTCATCGTCCGCGTCTTCATCGATGACCTCATGACCAGACACCAGATTCATAGTGTTTTTGCATCTTTCTTTGGGCGGCAAGGCATAACCCGAGCAACCCAAAAACACGCCGGTACTGCCTGTACGAATTTGCATATGCCTGCCACACAAACTGCAGGCTATATCAGTATCGACGGGATCATTAGCCCGCATGCCTTTTTTATCAGAAGAAGCTTTTTGCAATTGTTTGGTAAAACCGCGATAAAAATTATCCAGAATATCGCGCCACTTTTTCTCGCCTTGCGCAATTAAATCGAGCGAGTTTTCCATATTTGCAGTAAAGCCGTAATCCATCAGATCATCAAAACTCTCAACCAAACGTTCAGTCACTATATCGCCCATTTTCTCTGCATAAAAACGACGATTTTCCTGACGAACATAACCGCGTTCCTGAATTGTCGAAATAATTGCAGCATAAGTAGAAGGACGACCAATCGCACGACTTTCCAATTCTTTTACCAAACTGGCTTCAGTGTAACGTGCAGGTGGTTTGGTGAAATGTTGCTTGGGATTTAATTGAATTAAAGGTAGCACCTGCCCCGGTTTCATATCCGGCAACACCACGTCTTCATCTTTTTTGACTTGTTGCGGTAATACTTTGGTAAAACCATCAAAACGTACCACACGACCGCGTGTACGCAATTCAAAATCACCTGCTTTTACTACCACACTGGTACTGGTGTATTCCGCAGGGCTCATTTGACAAGCAACAAATTGTTGCCAGATCAAACCATACAAACGCTCAGCATCGCGCTCCATGCCACTTAATTGATTGGGCTGAATACCCACATTGGAAGGACGAATTGCTTCATGCGCTTCCTGTGCACCTTCTTTACTGGAATAACTTTGTGGATTTTTCGGCAAATATTTTTCGCCAAAATTTTCCAAAATATATTCACGACAGGTTTCAACTGCTTCCTGACTCAAATTGGTTGAATCGGTACGCATGTAAGTGATGTAACCCGCTTCATATAGACGTTGCGCCATCATCATGGTTTTTTTAACACCAAAACCTAAACGTGTGCTCGCAGCCTGTTGCAAAGTGGATGTAATAAAAGGAGCAGAGGGTTTTGCCTGTGTCGGTTTATCTTCACGACTGATAACTTCATATTTGGCTTTTTGCAGCAAGGCAACAGCGGCTTTGGTTTGCGCTTCATTAACAGGTTTGAACGCTTCATCGCCCTGTTTTTTAACTTCAAAAGCAACCTGTTGTTTTTTACCCGCCTCAAGATCCGCAAACAACGTCCAATATTCTTCCGGAATAAATGCACGAATTTCCCTTTCACGTTCAACGACCAAACGAACTGCAACGGATTGCACCCGCCCGGCAGATAAACCTCGCGCTACTTTTTCCCATAAAAGTGGGGACACCATGTAACCCACAACCCGATCCAAAAAACGGCGCGCTTGTTGAGCATCAACACGATCCTGATCAATCATGCCCGGATTTTTGAATGCGTTTTGAATGGCGGTTTTGGTAATTTCATTGAATACAACACGGCGATAACGTTTGGGATCGCCACCAATTGCTTCACGCAAATGCCATGCAATAGCCTCCCCTTCTCTATCCAAGTCAGTTGCCAGATAAATAGTGTCAACTTTTTCAGCTAACTTCTTTAATTCATCGACGACTTTTTCTTTGCCAGGAAGGATTTCATATTGTGCTTGCCATTTATTCTCGGGATCTATTCCCATACGGGCGATCAACTGGCTTTTGGATTTGGATTCTTTTTGTGCCGCTTTTTCTTCGGGCGATAACTTACGGGTAGCAGCAGCAAGCTTTGCGCGCTCTTTTGCGTCAATAGGCTTATTGGAGCCACTGGTCGGCAAGTCACGTATATGACCAACACTGGATTTAACAACAAAATCAGCACCCAAATATTTATTAATTGTTTTGGCTTTGGCGGGTGATTCAACAATAACTAAGGATTTACCCATGATGTTCTTCTAATCAATTTGCTAAAAGGAAATTACAAAGGCTGATTTAAGCAGTAGAAACGCAAGGCGGCAAACTTACCGATCCTTATCTAAACTGGTACTTAACTAATCCAAACCCGGTAAAAAGGTGCGCAGTTATAAGTCCTGAAGAGATAAGGGTCAAGTTGAAGTTTTTAACCATTTTTCAAAAAACACTCAGTTAGCCCCTGGAATATGGCCTGATACTCAACTTTAATACAGGCTCTTAATATATTGTTTTTAAAAGAGATTAACTGTTTATATGAATATAATAATTCTATTTATACTCTTGATGTTGGGAGCCCTGATTGTTGTCAGCATCCTGAATGAAAAACAGAAAAAAGAACAAATGCGCCGCCTTCAACAAAGACGACTGAGGGTGCAGGTTGAAGAACTCAACGAAGTATTAACCTGTATAGAACACACCGTGGGCGACAAAAATCTGGCCAGAAAAATCAACAGCCTGATTATTGGGCTGCTTGAGGCCATGCGTCGATTGGAAACCAAACCCTCGCCCTACATCAACACAAGCCTGCAGAAAGTAGCGGCTCATACTCTGGAACTGGACAATCCCCAGTTCCAGCCAATAGTGAGATACGAACGTGAAAGCGACGCACAGATCAACAAAACGCAAAAACAACTACTGGATACCATAGACATACTATCCAGTCTGGCATCACGTGGCGGTCTGAGTGAGCAGGAATTCGAAAATTATCAAAGCCAATTACGCTGGGCTCATTTGATGGTGGCAGTGATGTCGTACCTTGCACAAGGCAATAAATCCATGACTATTGGCGATAGAGTTACTGCACAAGCTTTTTACCAACGAGCGCTGCATCAACTCATGGAATCCCCTCACCCTGACCCAAAACGTTTGACCCTGATCAGGGAAATCAATGAAATGCTGGATGGAACCCGCACCCGGTTAAGTGAACATTTATTGAGTGCCAATCAGCATTATTTGGCGGAAATGGATAGTATCTAGGAATAAAGACGGCGAATAGCTTGCAAAAAATCCAGCATAGCCAGCAGTGTCTGCTCATCCGTTTCCTCCTTCCAAAAAAATGCGACTCCGCCACTTCCGGCTGATATGGCCATCACTGATTCAGGAAAGGCAGCGAGATTTTCCATCAACAACAATTGCACAGCTTCCATTGGACGCTGCTCATTGGCCCAATCCCATTCTCTGAAAAAATTCACATCATGTGCATACACTGTGCGTCGCAATATCCATTCAGGTTGATTGACCATCAATTCTGCAGGTGGAATGCTATAAACCACCAAA
>CBFGPN010000016.1:0-36456 GCA_965650675.1 uncultured Cellvibrio sp. | reverse complement strand
ATCTTAAATCCCTCCCCCGCCTCCCTTTTTCAAAGGGAGGAGCCAGTCCCCTCCCCTTGCCAAGGGGAGAGGTGGGGTGAAATTCAAAGAGGTAATCAATATGTCAGATCCACTCCTCGATACACTCCTGCTTTCTCGCATTCAATTCGCCGCGAATATTTCGTTTCACATTTTATTTCCGTCTATTTCAATCGCGCTTTGTTGGTTCTTGGTGTATTTCAAATTGCATTACAAAGGTGAAGGCGATGATGTGTGGATGCGCGCTTATCGTTTTTGGGTAAAAATTTTTGCGCTGACATTTGCGTTGGGCGTTGTCAGTGGCATCACTATGAGTTTTCAATTCGGCACTAACTGGCCGGGATACATGGAAACAGTCGGTAATATCGCCGGCCCATTATTGGGATACGAAGTGCTCACTGCATTTTTTCTCGAAGCGACTTTTCTGGGCATTATGCTGTTCGGCATTAATCGTGTATCAAATCGTATGCACACCATTGCAACTTTGTTAGTGGCCTTTGGCACAACCATGTCTGCTTTTTGGATTATTGCGCTTAATAGTTGGATGCAAACACCCACAGGTTTTGAAATGCGCGATGGCAAGGCTTATCCATTGGATTGGCTGGAAATTATTTTTAATCCTTCAATGCCTTATCGCTTGGCCCATATGCTGGTTGCCTCAGGATTAACCGCTGCATTTTTAATTGCGGGCATTTCGGCTTATCGAATCCTAAAAATAGATCACAAACCTGCACCGCGTCTCGCGTTAAAAACAGCGGTAACGGCTGCAGCCATTTTAATTCCAGTACAAATTTTTCTGGGCGATTTGCACGGATTAAATTCACTCGAATATCAACCCGCTAAAGTCGCGGCAGTTGAAGCCGTATGGAAAACCGAAAAAGGTGCACCACTGGTTTTATTTGCAATTCCCGATGCAAAAACGCAAGAAAATAAATTCGCTATTGAAATCCCGAAAATGGCCAGTTTAATTTTGACGCACGATTTAAACGGTGAGATCAAAGGCCTCAACGAATTTCCGAATGCACATCCACCAGTCGCACCCGTGTTTTATGGTTTTAGAATTATGGTAGGCGTGGGTGTTTTGATGTTACTCGTCAGTTGGATAGGCGTTTGGCAATTGCGATTAATCGCAAAAGGTCGAAGACAAGAGATGTCACCCTGGCTATTAAAAGTATTTGTCGGCATGACTTTTTCTGGTTGGATAGCCACGCTCGCCGGTTGGTATGTCACCGAGATCGGTCGTCAACCCTGGTTAGTGACTGGTGTGCTAACGACTCAGGAAGCTGTGACCAAAGTGCCTGCATCAAATGTCGGCATTTCACTGACGATTTATTTATTGCTGTACGCCGTGTTGCTAGTTGCTTATATACGTACATTGTTTGTGATGACGAATAAATCTGTGCTGGTCGATAAACCCAATGAAATCGAAACACTTGCCGACCAACTGGCCACACGCAATCAAAAAGTGGAGACAGCATCATGAATGAATACACACAATTAACCGGCGAAGCTTTTTGGTTACCGATTATTTTTATCGGTTTGATGGGCCTGGCATTTTTTGTTTACGCCATTCTCGATGGTTACGATTTGGGCGTGGGTATTTTATTGCCAAAAAATTCCGAACAAGATCGCGATACTATGATCGCCAGCATCGGCCCATTTTGGGATGCTAACGAAACCTGGTTAGTGCTGGGAATCGGTGTGTTATTAATTGCATTCCCAACCGCACACAGTTTGGTTTTATTTCATTTGTATTTGCCTGTGACAGTGATGTTAGCGGGATTGATTTTGCGCGGCGTTGCCTTCGACTTTCGCGCAAAAGCCCTGCCCGATCACAAAGACTTGTGGGATAAAATTTTTAAAATTGGTTCGCTACTAGCAACACTGTCACAAGGTTACATGCTCGGTATTTATGTGATGGGTTTTGATTCCAGTTTGAAATCTATTTTATTCGCGTGCCTCAGCGCCATTTGCGTAACCGCAGGTTACACCTACATAGGTGCTTGTTGGTTAGTGATGAAAACCGAAGGCGAATTGCAACAATCTGCAACCCGCTGGGCAAGGCGTTGTGGCTGGTTAATGGCGCTGGGTTTAATCGCGGTATCTATCGCAAACCCCTGGGTTAGCCCCAGCATTTACGATAAGTGGTTTGGCAGCCCAACAGTTTTATTGTTGATGATTATTCCAACTGTCTGTTTCGGTTTGTTATTCGCCAGCGACAGATTCCTGAAAAATTTCTCTCAAGATTTGGAAAGTTTTTCCTGGTTTCCTTTTATTTCTGCGGCGATTATCTTTTTGATGAGTTTTATAGGTTTGGCCTACAGCTTTTTCCCTTACGTAGTGCCCAACCAACTGACAATCTGGCAATCCGCCAGCGCACCTGAATCGCTAAAATTTATTTTGGTAGGATCTGTGGTTGTGCTTCCAACAATTATTGCGTACACAATTTTTTCTTATCGAATATTTAGAGGTAAGGCAACGCAACTTAAATATTATTAATTGGAAGTTTCATGTCCAGGACTTTTTCACTACTGTTACTTGGTATCTTGATAACCGCTTTGCTGCCAACGACGCTGGTTTACGTCCTTGGCCTGGCTATTAGCATAGCGGGGACTTTTAATGGAAATACTCATGGTATTACACCAGCATTTTTGTATCTCACGATGCTACTTATCATTCCTGGCTATAGCCTGTGCTGTTTATGGTGGTTAATATTTAAATTTCAAAACCTATCTTTAGGTGGGCTGCCCAAAAAAATTTGGGCAGGTCTTGTTGTAGGAATGATCTTGAGTTTAGTGTTTTTATTTCCATTGATAACAGGAGAATTTGAATCGCCAATACCCTATATGAACATTAAAGATAATATCTTTAGTGTTCATATTTTGGGTGCCCCCTTGATTATCACCTTGCTACTGATACTTTTCATTGGCCTAAAAAACTCTCGCAAGTAGGATATTATTTTCGCAAGAATACTGCCCCAATAATTTGACTTCCACGTCCAGCAGGATCTTGTCGAATTAATTTTTCTTCAACCGCAACTTGTTTAAACAAACCATCAAGCGCCATATTCACTGCGTGTTGTTCAAGATCCAAACTGGGTTTGTTGGCGATAGGCACCATGTTGTAAGCAGTCAGCAATTGTTTGTATTGTTTATAAAAACCAATTTGCTCAAGATTTTGTTGGATAATCGGTTGATAACGTTGACGCAAACTGGCTTCAGTTTGCACACGAAAATAATCTGTCGCTGCCGTTTGATTGCCGCGAATAATTCCTAAAGCATCAGTCACTTTCATATTGCGCACTGCATCAATAAAAACCACTTTCGCTTCAACAGCCGCTTTTTCCGCACCCTGATTCATCAAGGCTTCGACTTTATCCAACTGCGACCCCAAACCCAACTGCCGCAAATTTTTGGTAATAGGTTGCAAATTTTCAGGCAACTCAATTCGATAGAGCGAGCTATTGGCATAACCACCCGCAACCGACAAACTATCCGCCGCGCGATTACTCCCCAACTCCAGCGCTTCTTTAATAGCCCGAATCATCTGCGCCTGATTGTTATAACCCGTCGCACTCGCAACCGCCGCCCCGGTTTCGGCAATATGCGGCAAAGAAGCATTACAAGCGACCAAACTCAATGGCAATGCCAATAAACAAATACGCGCCAGTTTCATGATGGATTTCCTCGTGGGATAGGGATTGATGAGGCATGGTAGCAAAAAATTGGAGAGGTAGCTCTTTGTCAGCCCAAGCAGTAAAGTTAAGAACGTTGATATCAAATAACTGGAAATAGGATTGGAGTAAAATTCCATGTCAGATCAAGACATCATCGAATGCGACACTCACGGCACATCAACAGCCACATATATCTGCAAACATTTAGTACAGGGTGAAAATCTTGGATTCAACATTGGATTTGATGCTGAAAACCCGTTTGATTTATATCCAGATGCCTGGTGCGATGAATGCGATAAAATTCTTGAAGAAGAGGGTGAATGGAATGAACGCTCTGAATCATTTGCAGATATCAAAATAGTTTGTACTCAATGCTACATGAGTGCCAGAGAACGAAACTGGGTTGAAGATACTGAGGCTTTTTCTGATTACATTACCGAGTGCTTTCAATATCTTCAGGGGAAACATAAATTAATGATCGAAACTTATAAAATAGATAAATTTGATCGCTGGGATTGGCATCAGGAGACAGGAAAATTACTCTTTTCTCATGAAGGAAAATTAAGAGTGGAAGCCGATATTTCCTTTTCAGGATCGATATCAACCAAATCAAATACTTGGATGTGGGCCTGGGCTAATGAAAGTTTGACTGAAATAATCAAAGCTAAATCAGAAATTATTCATGAAATTGGAATCAATTCTGGTTTTAAAAAACTTCTCTGCGGCATTTGGCCCGCAGATGAAATAGATGGATGGGAAATGACAGCAGTTTTGGCAAAAGAACTTCAGGCAATTGGTGCTTATAGAACATCCGACGATCATGGATTTACCTACATGGTTATTACTGGAATCAGGAATGTAAATTAATATGAACGAATCCTTTAGTCTAGATCTCACTAATTTATTGATAACCAAACTTATAGATATTGGAATTCAATTAATTTTTCCATTTTTATTTGTCATTTGTTTAGTTGTAGGCAGTTTCAAACTTAAACAACTGGCAATAACGACTCAACAACATGCATTGCGCTATGTTTCCCACGGCTTATTAAGTTATGCACTTTCCTTTATTGTTCCCGTTCTTATGATGCCAGTCATATTTTTTATAGCGGGTGATTACGCTGAAGAAGACTATATCGATTTGACGGTCTCTGCTGCTGGATTTACATTCGCTTTGATTGGAACTTTGTTTCTATTTAAAGCATCCCTAAGATTCAATAAAGAAGAGTAGAAGTTGAATTTCGAATACCTCTACCTTATTGGCCCAATCATATTCTGGACTTTCGTGACAGCCCGAGAATATGAAACCAACTTAATTCCAGAGATAAAGAAACGTAGAGCCAGTTTCTTTATCGCTGTTACCCTATTCTGCTTACACCTGACACTGCTGATCATTAACGGAAGAGATTGGTTTTGTGCAGATACACTCAGGGATCGAGGCTTGGAGCCCGCCTTTCTTTTTCCTGGATTGGGCTATGCATTTGTCGCTCTTCCATTTGCAGTTAATGGAAGTGTATTTGAAAGCTTAACCGAAAAATTTGCTGAGCGAATTACTAGTCTACTGGGCTATCTTTTCATTTTTTATGGCTACTTTTCTATATTGATATTTAAATTATCCCAAATCAGATAATTGGCGGCTCTATATACTTTCAAACCCGCAAATTCAATTCCTGCACCACTCCAACTTCACCCGTTCCTTTCAAATAAATTCCCGAATTCGCAATTTCGCCCAGCGAATTATTATTTTCATCTTTTAATTGAAAAGGCGAACTGACATGGCCCAGATAAATCGCGCCGATATTTTTATCGCCTAATGCCATTAATTGTTTGCTGCCGTCTTCGTTGTTCATCCAGATGCGGAGTTGGTGGTAGATGCTGTCGGCTTCGTCGATAAATTGATTGCCGTCTTCGTCATAAGCGGCGAGTTCGGCAAAACCGCGGCCGGTATTGGGGCCGAATAATTCGCTGCCGTTATTGATGATTCCATCCTTGTTTCGATCAAGCGCTAAAAAACCACTACCGGTTTTTAAACTGGCGAGCTGTTCTTCTGTGCCATCACTATCCAAATCAAATGAAAATTGGGTTTGACTGAGTTGTGCGCCCAGGCCATCAAAATTAATCACTAACGGATCAATCATTTGCACGCGCTGCACTTCGAGATCGGATTCATACACAAAATCTCGGCTCATACCCAAATCAACAGTAAATGAAATCTCGCGGCCATCTTGCGTGCGAATCGTGCCTTGCGCTTGAAATTGCATGTGCTCGTGTTCTTGGTAACGCTCTTGTCGGCGATAAACTACTTCATTTGCAGATTGCAGATTACGCGAAGGAACAGGAGTATCAACTTGCAATTCGGTAGGGCCACCTTCCTCCACCACTTCTTTTGATTCTTTTAAATCGATGGAACGCCCGGTGATAGATTCAAAAATCGCTTCGAGAATCATACGATTCACGCGCGAACGTGAATCAAGATCGGTATTTAAATTGAGTGTTTGTGATTGTTGATGTTTCGCCAACAACGAACCCGCTTTGGATAAATCAACTGAAATTGTTTTGATGGGCTGAACAACAGGCGTTGGATTCAAAGGTTCGGGGCTTGGCCCACGCCATAGGCTACCGGTCTCACGCAAACTGTAACTTTCCTGATATTCCTGCTGCGCCGACATCTGGATTTGTGCGTTGGCAATAATCATGATTCACCTCAATCGAAAGGGTACAAACTCTATAGCGGCAAGAAGTTGCCGCTTTTGAGGAAAATCTGGCGTGGGAATTAGATTATTTGGCTATTAGAACCTAAATGGATCTCGCAGAAGTTTTTTGATTTTGCTTTTTATGCATAATCCACGCATGGCGGAAGCCAATGAAGGTTTATCAAGCGATCATTGGCTTTGTATATCAAAGATTAGAAGTTCTCATGCTGACGAACATGCTTCCAGGTTTTCCCTTCATCCAGAGATTCATAAAAATCGCCTGAAACACCAGAACAATGCAGCAAAATTCGATCATGAATTTCCGGAACTATGTCTGTACAAAACTTGCCTGGCAACTCAGCATCCAATTTCTGCCAAAATTGTCCACCATCAACCGTGCGAACCAGATAAGTCTTCGATTCACTGAAAGCAGCATAAGATCTAACCGTAGCATAGGCTTTATTCAAATCAACAAATACCGGAATACTGATGAAATTAAAATGCTCCTTACGATTTATTTTTTTACCGTTTTTCATACATTTGGCTTTTTCACTTAACCCCGGACAATTATCAATATAGGTTTTCATTTCTGCCCAGCTGTTGGCCGAGCGATCAAAACGATAATAACTGTCTTTACCTGTCCAGGACCAAAAGCCTGCCCGTTTTACGCCAAGGCTGGTGCTGCCTGCTTTGATAATCGCATCCATTTCACCCGCCATTTTCGACTCATAATGAATAGTTTGCATATCCTTCGAAAGGCTAAACAGTTTTCGACTGGTGTCATCAAACAGATTGAATTTATTGTCGTACCCTGATTTTTGAATCGTTACACGCAAATATTCCTGCCCCAAAAATTCTTCCAGACTGAAATTGGAAATTCTAAGCAACTGGCCTTTTCTTTTGGTGGTCTTTTTCGATTTTTTTTCTAACGTTGGTTTTACTTTCTCATCAGCTGTTTTTTCCATTGTGTCACCGGTTGTCAATGTCACATCGTTGCTATCGTGCCAGCCTTTCAACGCAGAATAATGATAGAGTTTTTTCCATTCTATTTTTTTATTGGATGGATTAGCTGACAAAATAACTGCACGCCCATTTTGCACAGCAAAAATAACGGCATCACCATTAGATGACAATTTGATGCCGCCAATTTTAGTGCCCAAATCAAATGATAGATCCTTCCATTTCCCATCAGTATCTTTAAAGAAAAGTGCTCCCTGATCGCCAGCAACCATTAATTGGCCTTTTTCATTTTGCACTATTGTGCGCAAATCAGCATTGGTCTCCAATACATGCTGGCTCCATTCACCGGATTTTTTGCGCTCCAAAATAGCACCCAATTTACCCAACAAATAAAGTGAACCTGTAGGACTCAAATAACGTTCACTAAATACAGTTGGATTCTGGGCAAGTGCTACATAATTGGAAAAACGTTCAGCATTCAAACCATCATCAATCCATGACAAGACTTTCTCTGGTTCATATTCTAAAAATGGACGATAAAAATTAATAAATGCTTGGTTGTTGGTATCAGGAACACGAATTAATTTGTCCATATATTTATCTCCCTCTACCTTGCGATAATAAATAAAAGTCCCCAAGTCAGTAATTTTTCCTGGTTGCACATTAAACACCCCCAGTTCAACTCCACCGGAAGCCCATACAGAATAAAAATACTCCCCTATGACATGAAAAGAACGCACACTGTCTACAGAATATTCTCCCGGTGGTACCGATGATGCAAACAGGGATGTATCTCCTTCAGGATCATCCAATGAAACCAATCTGGGGTACTGGTTTTCTTTGGATTTATTGACATCTTTTGGTGTGATGGTGAATTGATTGAATGGTAAAACCGATCCACTGGCGCTGATCACTTTGGCAACCACCACACCGTCATTCACAATAGGCGTTTCCTGGGTAATAGGCTGCCGGATATTAACAGCTGATGTTAAACAACCCGTCAGGAATACAGAAAAAATTACAAGAGCAAGAGACATACATCTCTTCAGACAGCTAAAATACTTAGGCATATAGACTCCAAGTCAATTATTAATTGTGTGTGGGCGGCCAACAAAACCAACATCACACCATGATGTTTTTGCATCTGGAAAGATATCCAAGTTAATCAAGAGAGGCAACACGAGAATATTCCATGGATCATGTAACACCAAAACCCACTGCTATTTTTTTGACAAAGATATTGATAACCCTTGCTATTTTTTTTACTCCACACACCTTCGCCACACCTGTCCCCGAAAAACTCGCAAAAAGTCAAGGCTACTTCATTTTGGGTACTTATCTGGAGGCGGATTCAGCTGCAATTGTGATCAAAAAAATTGACACTACAGCTGTAAGTCGTTCAATTGAATGGCAATTGACCAATAAGAACCAGTGGTTAATAAAAACACTGCCGCAAGGGAACTATCAGATCCAGGAAATAAAAGTTCCTTACTTTAACCTTCCCTATCGTAAAGATACTGAAAACGATCTGCTTTGGCGCTTCAAAATTGAAGCAGGAAAAGTTAACTATGCAGGAAAATTGGAAATTGAAAAAAAGCGAACCACTAATTACGTTGAAATAAAAAGACTGAACAGAATAGTAACTGACCATGATGAAATTCTGAAATCATTCCCTGAATTATTAGGTCAATATCCATTGGTAAATGGCATGGCAATACGCGATGACTATGCAATCGATTATATACAACGGAAAAAATAATATGAAAAAACGATTTATCTTTTTACATACAATCTTGTTGATTTTATTCACAGCAATTCATTT
The DNA here is from genome assembly GCA_965650675.1 of uncultured Cellvibrio sp. GTDB lineage: Bacteria > Pseudomonadota > Gammaproteobacteria > Pseudomonadales > Cellvibrionaceae > Cellvibrio. The sequence goes on along the minus strand of CBFGPN010000016.1, from coordinate 27,287 downwards.
TTCAATTAACTGTTATGCAAATACAGATATTTATGATTTTTTCAAACCTCCTTTAATCAAGGAAATGGCTCTACGTCCGGATGGAAACGCTGTGTTGGCGATCAAAAACCAGGAAAACAAACAATTGATCAGTCTGAAACCTTTACCCAAAGGGCAGGAAGAAATTATTTTTAATACCTCGGAATATTATTCAGCGGATTCCATCATTGCGGATATCTCGTGGCTGGATAATCGTTTTATTGCTATTCAATTTATCGAAATCAAGACTGGCATCGCTGATTTGATAGATACCAAAACCACACGCAGGATGTTGATTTTGGATACTCACGCAGAAAAAGGTAGCATGGAACAAACCCTAAGTGTCAGAACCCCAGGTTGGTTAGCCGGAATATTGGCTGGTGAGCAAGGAAAGTTTCTGTATGCAAAAAGTGGAATCAAATCGCGAGTATACAAACTGAGTATTGACGGATTGAAACCTGATAAGTCACCCATGACCAAATCCGACAAAATAGATGGCGGCCAATTTATTGCGGACAACCAGATTATTGAAGTGAATGGTTATGCGACACGATGGTTTTCAAAAAAACATGAAAAGCCAAAAGCCGTTTTGCATTTTACAGAACCTTATGTACTTTCACTAACCGAATTCGACGATAAGGGCGATCAGCATTCATTGTCATCATGGAATATAAACGAAGATGATAATGAAACTAGTAAAAATAAAAATGTAACAGAAAATCCATTAAAACATTATTTACCCATTTCACTGGCGACAGAACCCGGCGAATATTACTGTATTGATAAACAAGAATCTGAATCCCGATCATTGTATCTGGTCAACTTCAAAACCAAGACATCAAAATTAATTTATGAAACATCTGCATTCAAAATTATTGATCTGGTCTTCTCCTCAGATAATCAATTGATAGGCGTCCAGGTTCTACGTGATGAGCGACTGGCTTTTGAACACATTACAGAAAATAAAACTAAGCAGAAAGCCAATCAGGAAATTTTATCTATTATGTTTTCATCCAGCTTCGACAAAAAAAAGCGCCTGATTTATGAAGAATCTTTTAATCAATCTGGACGATATTGGCTGGAATCTGCATCCGAAAAAGTATTACTGGATGAAAAATTTCCCTGGCTCACTGGCAAATTAAAATCGAAACAATTTGAGGGTGATGTTACAGTTGAAGGATTAAAAATTCCTTACCTGCTTAATTTACCCATTACCAATACAAAAGTACCTCTCATAGTGATGCCTCATGGTGGGCCTATTGGTGTTTATGACACCCCCTATTTTGATCCGATAACACAACTTCTTAATGCACAGGGTTATGCAGTATTAAGGATTAATTTTCGTGGCTCCAGCGGTAGATCTGAAGAGTTAAAAGAAGCAGGGAAACACCAATGGGGCAGCTTAATGCTGAAAGACATTCATTCTGCTACTGAATCTGTTATTAAACGTAGCGAAATAGATAATTCAAAAATATGTTTGATGGGGCTCAGTTATGGCGCCTATGCATCCAGCATGTTACTTATTCAGCATCCGGAAATTTATCAATGCGCCGTCGCAATAGCCGGTGTTTACGATGTAAACCTTTACCTTCAATCACCACAGTTTTCCAAAAAACAACGGGAATGGTCTAGGGAATATGTAGGTGATTATCTGGTGAATTACGATAAACTCAAGGCGATATCACCCGTTTATTTAACCGATAAATTACAAAAACCTATTTTGGTGATGCATGGCAACAAAGATGACATTGTCGATATTGAACATAGTTATAGATTAAAAACCAGTCTTGAAAAATCAGCCAAAGAATTTTCATTCACTGTGTTAAATGACATGGGTCACGACATAAAAGACCAGCAGCAGGCGATAGATTTACTATCTCCTGCATTGGAATTTTTAAATCAACATTTGAAATAATTCATCACATCCATTGCCCGCGAAAGCGGGCAATGGTGTGCATAATATTATCGCGCTCTGCTTGTAGTTTTTGCAGTGGAATAAAGTTCAATCGCTCCAGGGTGGCGCCACTCCATAATGCGATTGAGGCGGTGTTGTGCCAACGTTGTATTGGGCCTTGTGAGATTTGTATTTTCTGTATTTTGATTTGCGGGACATAAGTAGTTTTAACACCAAGAATTCCCTGTTTAACAGCAAGCCCCTCCTGGTTAATGTCGTAACCAATCGAATACCAATTTTTAGCGTTCAAAAACAGGATCAACAGTAACGCTCCCAGAGACCACCAAACGGGAATCTCTGTCGTCATTAATGTAACAGCAACAATACCAGTGATAATGCCACCATAAATAACAGTATCCCAAAACATTTTGGCTGGAATGCATTTTTTCCATTCAGGTGTTTGAATATTTAACATCTGCAAAATGTCGTGTAATTGCTTTTCAGTGACGACAGGAATTACGAAACCCAAATTAATTTCACCCTGCTTGCGATTGACCTCATTGGTTTGGCGAACCTCTATTGAATAGCGATTGAGTAGTCTTGCAATTAAACTTTGTTTGACCACCAAGGTTTGCAATTTATGTTTTCTAAAACCACTGGCTAATCGATTTAATAAACCCGTTTGATACTGAAATCTCTCGCCCTGAACCACCAATGTGTAATTCCAATATTTTACAAGCGCTAAAAATATGGAAATGGCATAGATCAACAACAAAACCAATACAACTAACGCTACAACAGCCAACACACTCGCCCAGAGATTATGGCTGGATAAATATTGGGAAAAAAATTGAACCAGCTCGGATTTTTGAAGCCAGGGACCAATGTTTTGCCAGAATTTTTCATTTTGTCCCAGCAAAGGCGCAAAAATTGCCACGTAATAAACCAGTGTGTTGTGCATTAATCCGTAACGTAACAAATCAACTGGTTCAAGTTTTATTTGATAATCAATTGTCGGTATTGAAGATAATTCATTTTGATTCAGTGCGATGGGTTGTTCAGGGGACTGCAATTTTTGCGTTGTAGAGGATTTTTTCTGCGCATCAAGTACTCGCTGTTTAATGCCATTAGCCAAAAGATGGTGAATACCGGGTAGAATAATTTCTTCTTTTCCACTACCTGCACTCTCCAGTTTTAGTGCCCACAACCCAAAAGGACGAAAATAAAAAGCCTGCTCCAGATTAGCTTCTTGCACACGCTCAAAATAAAGCGTCAGATTTTTTTTGAAGATTAAACCACGACGAATTTGAATTCTGTCATCATCAAAATGAAATTTGAAAAACCAGAAATTGATTATTGAAGCACCTAAAAGTATTAAAACAAACCCCAGGATACCCAAGTCCAAAATCCATTCCCTTGTAGCAGGAATGGCAACAGCACCTGCGAAAACAGGCCAAAGATTCAGTGCCTGATTAAAATTACGAATGAAAAAATAAACCGTTGCGATGGGAGAGACGCGAGACCAGTTAGAGGCTTTCATCGACATCCAACTCCTCTGCATTGATTTTATCCAGAAGATGGAATTTCATGTTTGTTGCGGTTTGCAATTTCAGCCCTGGTAACTTCATATCAGATCCCAGAGTACCCGCCGTAAATACACTTAATGTTGCCAAACCCAGGTGGCGCTCAAGAGGTCCCTGACTCACCTCCAGATGTTGGATACGATTACAGGCTACAGAGACCTGTCGCCAGTAAATAAAACCTTTCTGTAAATTAATGTCGTCGTCATGCAATAAATATTGCAATCGACATGCGGTTTTTGGAGCCCAAACACACAACTGCCAAAGAGCCACAAGGAAATAAACTACAATTAATCCCATCAATACATTTTTAGCAGTTTCTTGCATTATCAGGATAAAAAAAATGGCAATTGGTATAACCACTAGTATTTGTATTGCAACATATAACCGAAGTAGCGTTTTATATGAAGGATCAACCGACTGCCATACATTTTTTTGTAAAACACTCTCTTTAATAGCGTTTTCCTGAAAAACAGAAGCGGACTCTTGATTGGAAACATCCATAACAGCATCCTGTGTTTTTTTGATTAATGAGAATTGTCCCGAGGTGTAGGTTATTCTTGCAGAAGCGGTGATAATCAATATTCTGGACTGCTGTTTTTTCAGGAATATATGTATATTATTCTCAGCGAATGAAAAATTAACTGATCACCAGATTATCGCGATGAATTAATTCGTTATCATCTTGATAGCCGAGTATTTCTGCAATTTGGCTACTGGGTTTGCCGATAATTTTTTTGGCTTCATCAGCATGATAATTCACCAAGCCGCGCGCAATTTCTTTTTCTTGCTGGTCAACGCAGATCACCATATCACCACGTGTAAAATCACCACGCACTTCTTTTACACCGACAGGCAATAAACTTTTGCCTTGATCACGCAATACACGCACAGCACCATCATCTAACACCAGTGTGCCACGTGTTTGTAATTGGCCCGACAACCAACGCTTGCGAGCGGCTTGAGGTTGTTGTGCAGCCCAGAGAAAAGTTCCCAAATCTTCGCCTGCTGCAATTCGCAGCAATGCATTTTCGATGCGGCCACCAACAATGACTGTGTCCGCACCTGAGCGTGCAGCAACACGTGCAGCGCGAACTTTGGTGATCATGCCGCCGCGCCCCAAAGTGCCACCGCCACCCGCCATTTGTTCGAGGCGGGTATCATCCGCTGCCACTTCACTCAATAATTGCGCATCGGGATTTGAACGGGGATCGGAATCGTACATGCCTTTTTGATCGGTCAAAATTACCAATAAATCGGCATCAATTAAATTGGCAACCAATGCTCCAAGAGTATCGTTATCACCAAAACGGATTTCATCAGTGACTACCGTGTCATTTTCATTAATAACAGGAATGACTTTTAAATTAACCAAAGTTTTTAGTGTCGAGCGCGCGTTTAAATAACGTTGACGAGAAGAAAGATCATCGTGATCCAATAAAACCTGTGCTGTTAATAATCCGTAGCGTTGAAATTCCACTTCGTAAGTTTGGATCAAACTCATTTGCCCAACGGCAGCGGCAGCTTGTAGTTGATGAATTTCTGTCGGGCGAGAATCCCAACCCAATCGACGCATACCGGCCGCGACTGCACCGGATGATACCAATACCAATTCAATTCCCTGATTGCGTAGTTGCGCCATTTGTTGAACCCAACCGGCAATTGAGGCTTGATCCAACCCTTTGCCGTCATTAGTTAACAAGGCGCTGCCAATTTTGACAACCCAGCGTTTGGTGGTAGAAATTTTGTCGCGTTTTTTCATCGTAGTTTAAATTTTTTATATAGTGAGTATCACCCTCTCCCCTGCCCCTCTCCCATCAAGGGAGAGGGGAAGAACTAGCGTAGAAATATTTTCTTTAGCTCATTCTGTTCCCTCGCCCCTTGAGGGAGGGGGCTAGGGAGAGGGGGCAAAAAATCAATAATTGGTATAAATAATTTCCACATCATAATCGTCATCGTTGAAGTCGTCATCTTCACCGCGCGCGCGTTTGGCTGCGCGGTAAGCTTCACGCAATTCTTCGATGCGATCACGCGCTTCTTGTGCCATTTGATTTTGTAAATCCAATTCGCGTTGGCGAACTTCGGGATTTTCACGCTCTTCGATCCAAATGGGCTCGAGATAATCCATTATTTTTCCGCTCAATGCGGCAGTGCCTTCACTTTTTAATGCAGAGATGCGAAACACCGGGCCAGTCCAATTTAACTCTTTTACTATTGCCTGGCATCTTTCTTCGGCTTCTTCGGCCGTTAACAAATCCAGTTTGTTCAATAATAACCAGCGATCACGACCTGCGAGTGTCGGACTGAATTTTTGCAATTCGTTAGCAATCACGCGCACATTATCAGCAGGGTTGGAATTATCAACCGGGGCCATATCGACAATATGCAGCAACAATCGGCAGCGCGTTAAGTGTTTCAAAAATCTAACACCCAGACCTGCACCTTCTGATGCGCCTTCAATTAATCCGGGAATATCCGCGATCACAAAACTGCGATGCTGTTGAACTTTTACCACACCGAGATTTGGCACCAGCGTGGTAAAAGGATAATCCGCAACTTTTGGTTTTGCAGAACTGACCGCGCGAATAAAGCTGGATTTACCAGCGTTGGGCAAACCTAACATGCCTACATCCGCGAGGACTTTTAATTCAAGTTTGAGATTACGTTTTTCGCCGGGAGTACCGGGAGTGGTTTTGCGCGGAACACGATTGGTACTGGATTTGAATCGGGTGTTACCCAATCCATGAAAACCGCCCTGTGCGACTTTTAATTGCTGACCATGTGCAGTCAAATCGCCGAAGACTTCTTCAGTGTCCTGATCAACAACCGTTGTACCAACCGGAACCGGTAGAAACAAATCAGCACCCTTGGCACCGGTGCAATCTTTGGTTCCACCTTTTTCGCCATCCTCAGCTTTGTATTTTGGCTGGAAACGATAGTCAATCAATGTATTCAGGTTTTCATCAGCAACCAGATACACACTGCCGCCGTCACCACCATCACCACCGTTTGGGCCACCTTTAGAGATAAATTTTTCCTTACGGAAACTCATCATTCCGTTACCGCCCTTACCGGCTTCGACTGATATAGGGGCTTCATCAACAAATTTCACAGCAATCTCCAAGAGGGGAAACGTACAAGCTTGACCCCACCCTAGCCCTCCCCTTGGGAGGGGACAAATATCACTCCGCAAAAGTAGGGAGTAAGTCCCTCCCCCTGCAAGGGGAGGTTAGGAGGGGTCAAGATTTTCAAATCAAATATAAAAAAGCCCTGACGATATCGACAGGGCTTTTTATTGTTCTTGTTGCCAGTCACTTACGCAACCAGCAGATGGTTAACCGTAATTACACAGCTTCTATGCTGATGAAACGACGGCTATGCTCACCTTTAACTTCAAATTTCACTTTGCCATCTACTTTCGCAAAAATAGTATGGTCTTTACCGATTCCGGTATTAGCACCAGGGTGAAATTGGGTACCACGCTGACGAACAATAATGCTGCCTGCAGACACCAATTCGCCACCAAAAGCTTTAACACCAAGACGTTTCGCTTCTGAATCACGACCGTTGCGGGAACTACCTACCCCTTTCTTGTGAGCCATTTCGTTACTCCTCTATTAAGCCTTAATACCAGTGATTTTCACTTCAGTGAACCACTGACGGTGACCTTGACGCTTCATGTGGTGCTTACGACGACGGAATTTGATGATCTTCACTTTGTCAGCACGACCCTGGGCAACTACTTCGGCAATCACCTTGGCACCTGCAACAACTGGAGCACCGATTTTGACATCAGCACCATTTGCTACCAGATACACCTTGTCAAATTCAACTGTGCCGCCTGTAGCGACTTCGATTTTTTCGAGCTTCAGGGTTTCGCCTTCCACTACGCGATGTTGTTTGCCACCGCTTTCAAAAATTGCATATGCACTCATTAATATTGCTCCAAAAACACTGGACGGACATGAAGTAGCCGGACGATATGCCCCTGGCGTTTGTGACTAATGCCGTATAGCCCTTTTTCAGGGGCGGCGATTGTATGCCAAGCTCAGGCCATATTGCAACCAAAACCAGCCAAACCAAGGGTTTAAAAAGCCCCGCCAAACATTCTCACAACCAGGACAGTCGTTCATACAAAATTCGCAAACGTTGTTTGGTTGCTTTAGGTAATTTTTTGACTACCAGATCATAAGAATGATCTATCTGGCGAAACACTTCACTGATTGGCAGCGTTCCGGTTAAATCCAAAGTATTCCAATGTTTTTTATTCATATGATACCCGGGCTTAACTTCATCAAAAACTGAGCGTAGTTGCTCCGCCAAAACAGGATCGCATTTTAAATTTATACCTTCGCCATCTTTATCGTTGAAATAGATGGCAAAAATTTTTCCCTGAATTTTATATACGTCAATACCCGCGCCAAAAGGATGCTGCAATTCCGCCTCGGGCAATAACATTAAATATTGATGCACAGATGCATTCATCATCTGCCTCCGAATAACAAGAATACAAAAGCCGAATAGTATCGTTAAAAAATGACCTGATGCTTTATATTTTTTCTGTTTTGGTCATAATCATTCAGGCAAACACCCAAACCTTAATCCTCACGGGAATAAATTATGAATAAGCTCGGTCACTTACTGATTACAATGCTGTTTATCTCATGCAGCGTCTTTGCGGATAACTCCACATCGGGCGTAGTACCATCGAAACGAACAATAGAATTTTCATGGATGTCAGTTTCAGCCTGGGACAAGATGCATGCAGAAGACACTATAGTTGCGCAATATGACACTGTGGATCTGTTGTTTGCAGGCGATTCGATTACTGCGGGTTGGGACTGGAATATCTGGCAACAAAATTTTGCGCCATTAAAAGCGGCCAACTTTGGCATTGGTGGCGATCACACCGGCAATCTGCTATGGCGTTTGCAACATGGCGCAATAGGTAACATCCAACCAAAATTAATTGTTTTATTAATTGGTGTGAATAATTTTGGTCACCTGAATGAATCACCCGAGCAAGTCGCTGCAGGTGTAACAAAAGTAGTTAATCAATTACAACTGGCATGGCCCAACAGCAAAATATTACTCAACGCTGTATTTCCATTTGAGCAAGCTGTAAATTCACCCAAGCGAAAGCAAGTTCAGGCGCTTAACAAGCTAATCGCAAAATTGGGCGACAATAAAAAAGTTTTTTTCAAAGATTACAGCAAATTGATGCTACAAAAAGACGGTAGTATTTCACCGGACATTATGGCGGATTTTTTACACCCAACCACGAAAGGCTATCAAGTTTGGGCGGATGCTATGACGCCGGATATTTTGGAATTGATGAAGTAAGCATTACAAATCTCACCCTAACCTCCCCTTGGCAAGGGGAGGGAACTGATATTCGCAAGAATTACATCTACACTTTGCGAAGGGGTAAAAAATCTCAAATTAAAAAGATAACTCATCATGAAAAAATTTATCCAACTCATCAGCATTCTGTTATTAACTGCCTGTCAGCAACTACACAATGAGACTGCACAAGTGATTCAAATTCCCGCCAGCGATTCCCGCATCAACATCATGGGTCGCACTCACACCAACCCGGACAAAAGTGTATTAATGGGATTTCCCGGCGTTAGTTTTTTTCTGGAAGCGGAAGGCGCGCAACTGACAGTTGGAATCAAAAGTAATAACGGAAACTCCTGGATTGACGTGACAGTGGATGATCAACCTGCAAAAGCCATAAAAATTGGCAATCAATTACAGGATGTTGAATTATTTTCTTTTACAGAATCCGGAAAACATAAAGTACGACTCACGCATCGCTCTGAAAATTGGCATGGCAATATCACGCTCACAGAGTTCTCGCTAAAAGGGAAAAGATTTTTATCAGCCTCCCAATTACCTAAACGCAAAATGCTGGTACTGGGTGACTCAGTCACCTGCGGCGAGGCGATTGATCGTGTTGCCGGGGAACAAAAGCATACCGGCTGGTGGAATGCACGTGAGTCTTATGGATTGCTGACAGCTGAAGCCTTGAATGCACAAGTACATCTGGTTTGTTGGGGTGGGCGTGGATTAATTCGCAGTTGGAATGGAAAAACGGATGAACAAAACTTACCGGATTTTTATGAATACGCTGTCGGTGACAATGACATCAATTTGAAGTGGGATCACACGCAATTCCAACCGGATTTAATTGTCAGCGCAATCGGCACCAACGACTTTAACCCCGGCATTCCTGACCGTGAAACCTATATATCGACTTACGTAAAACTCATCCATAAATTGAGAGCAAATCACCCTCAGGCGCAGATTATCCTGATTGAAGGCTCAATACTGAGTGGAGAAAAAAAAGCCGCTTTGGTGGGTTATCTCGCTGAAGTTATTAAGCGTGTAAACGACCCCAAAGTACACCAAAGGCAATCCGACTATCATCCTGGCGATGCCAGTGATGGGCACCCAACCAAAGAACAACATGCACTTATGGCAACCAAACTTATTGGGCAAATTCGGCCTTTAATGGGGTGGTAATCGCATATCACCCTCCTTTTTCAGATCATTTCTGGCACTAATATAGTCATTTTGATTTTATGTGCTATCTTCTCTTGTGCACCTGTACACAAGTTCAGGTGTCGCTCAGTTGCTCAAAACGAGTTTTAACCAAATAAACGATAAAAACTTTAACCGTTCCGGAGTCATATCATGCTTAAACATATAGGCCTTTGCCTGGCCATAACGACTATGTTGTCCGCTTGTGGAGGCAGTAACAGTAATAACAACAACTCCAACTCTTCTGCTGTAGTAAGTTCTTCTACCGCTGTGAGCTCTTCCACAGCAGTGAGTTCTTCTACCGCCGTGAGTTCTTCTACTGCAGTGAGTTCTTCCACCGTAGTGAGTTCTTCTACCGCAGTGAGTTCCTCTACCGCAGTGAGTTCCTCTACTGCAGTAAGCTCTTCAATATCAAGTTCATCCTCAGAATCAAGCAGCTCGAGTTCATCTTCAGAATCAAGCAGCTCAAGCTCATCCTCAGAATCAAGTAGTTCTTCAGAAGCAAGTAGCTCCGCAGGAAATTCAATATTGGCTATTGATTTTGAATTGGATTCTGTGGGATCAACTTACGGTATTACCAGCTGGAACCCTGGCGATGTAACTCCAACGGTGATAGCTATTTCATCCGTTACAGGATTACCTGCTAATGGCAGCTCTACCAATGTGCTGAGGAATACTGTCGCAAATTATAATGCAGGCCCAAAATTCAGCTTTATTCTTCCTGCAGGTAAAACATTAGCTAATTACCAACTCAAAGTCGATGCTTATTTCCCTCGTAGTACTTTGGGATTAACAGAGGAGCCCGACAACTATTACAAAGACTTTATTTTTATGGCGGGCACCACATTAAGCAGCGCACTTGTAGACACTAACCCAGCGTACCAAACTAAAATAGCAACTATCTGGAATGATGTAGATGTGTGGAAAACCTACACTTTTACACCAGATGCCACCAAGGGAGCTGCAATAACAGGCGCACTGGAAATCAGTATTGGCTTGAATCGACCTGTAGGCACCAATGCAGATGCTTACTACTTTGATAATGTACGACTGGAACTAATTCCATAAGCTGGTATTAAAAATGAAATGCCCCGTTCATTAACGGGGCATTTTTTTATGCTCAAAACAACAGCGATCAAATATTCCCTTCCGGCCCAAAAGGTTTCATCATCAAAATTAATTTCGGCAAGAGAGTAAGGCTACCTACAATTGCCATAAACATCGCAAATGCAGTAAGCACACCAAAATAAATGGATGGAATAAATTCCGACAACATCAAAATGGAAAATCCGACCACTATAGTGGCTGATGTGTAATACATAGCGCGACCAATTGACGCATGTGACCGGTGCATAGCCTTGATGTAATTTTTATCTATCGCAAACTCTTCACGATAACGGTAAAAATATTGAATCGCCTGATCCACACCCACACCCACCACAATTGCAGCAATGGTGGTGGTCATCATGTCCATAGGAATTCCCACAAGCCCCATAGCACCCAGAACCGCACTGGCAGCCATAATATTCGGCAGTATAGAAATGAGGGCAATTTTAAAAGATCGGAATAACACTATGATCATCAACATAATGGAAACAAACACTACACCTATAGTTGCAATTTGTGATTTAAATAAGCTCTCCAGCATATTGTTGTAAAGTATCAACATGCCGGTGAAATGAACCTGCTCTTCTTTTAATCCCACCTGATTGATAGCGTAATCGTGAATTTTTTTCACCAGTTCAGCACGTTTTAAATCAGGTGTAGTTTCAATCACACGCAATGAAATACGGGTTTGCTGATTTTCATCGGAAAGATACGGGTTAATCATAAATTTTTTGATTTCATCCGACAGCATATTGCGCATCACATTCAATTCGAATTCATTCAATTTTCCTTTATTGATGTCGTTCGCTAATTGATAGGCAATTGCCAGAGAATTCACTTTGCCGACTTCCGGTAAAGTTTCCAGATAATCATGCAGTTGCTTGATTTGATCCAAGCCGCTGACACTGTACCAATAACTTTGGTTTGCAGGTGCTTCACCATCGGCGAACGCATCACCCGTTTCATCAGCAAAAGGATCTCCCGATAAATCATCAAACCCGAATTCTTCAGTTGCGGCAGATTCTGCTTCAGCGGTAGATTCTGTTGAAGCCTCGGAGGTTGAGTCTGTGGCGGCTGACTCTGACTTGTCCGCATCCAGAATAATATCCAGCGCAACTGTTCCGCCCAGTTGTTTATCAATCACACTCAGGCCCTGATGAATTTCACTATCGGATTTAAAATAATCCACAAAACGATTTTCAACTTCCAGTTTGGTAATACCCCAAATACTGGTTGCCACTACCACCAGACTAACCAATAAAATTTTTCCGCCATGAAATTGTGCAAGGCGAGAAAACACTAAAGTTAATGCCGCTGAATTATCACCTTTATCTTTTGGCTGGCCTTTTGGCAGCATCATTAAGCCAGCAGGCAACACCATAAAGGTCATAATAAATCCAACGACCAAACCAATAGTCATCATCCAACCAAAATCAATTACCGGACGAATACCGCTCATAATGAGCGACAAAAAAGCCACTATGGTTGTTAATGCAGAATATAAACAGGGAATAACCATATTGCGCACTGTTTCAAGAACAATATCGGCTTGATCCAACTCAGGGTCAGCCGCATGGATTTCGCGATAACGCACCACAATATAAATGGTAAACGCAAATACCATAATTAATAGCAGTGCAACAAAGTTGGACGAAATGACGGTCATGCGCCAATCAATCCAGCTTAACCAACCCACCATTAAAATCACGGAGAGCAAACATGTCGCCAAAGGCAAAACTACGAATCGCCACTGGCGAAACAGAATTACCAGCATAAACACGATAAAACCTAAAAGTGCCGCGCCAAAAACCACCAAATCACTTTTAATATAAGTCACCATATCGCTGGTGATCATGGTCACGCCGCCAAGAAAAATTTGCGCCCTATCCTGATAACGCTTGGCAATTCCCCGTACAATTTCCACTCTTGCGGAATCGTCTGCAGCAACGGCCGTGCGATAAGCCAAAAATTCGGCAGCAACTTGCTTCAGTTCTACTTCTTCTGCTTTGCTTAAGCCTTGAGTATCACGCTTTTCACGCAAGGCATCGCGATGACGCGCCATTTCGATATACTGATTATTAACTTTCAAATTCAACAAAATGGCCGATGTTTTTCCATCCGGACTTAATAAGGTATCGCGATACACAGGACTGGTTAAAAATTCCTGTTTTGCCAAATTAAAATCCACGCCAGGTGATAATAAATTTCGTGGCGATTCTTTCACTTCCGCCAATGGGCGCATGGGGCTGTAAAGCAGAGGCACATCCAACAGGGAATAAACACTGGCAACTCCTTCAACTTTTGCCAGTTCGTCGCGCAGTTGCGTTAAGGTTGAAATGGATTCCGGCGAAAACATATCCACCTTGGGCGTATAAGTCAGCACCAAAATATCGCCAGTTTGGTAACGTTTGGAAATTTCGCGGTAATAATCTATCGAATTATCATGTTCCAATGTCAATGAATCCGCTGATGCATCCAATTTAAAATTGGTCATACCAAATGCCGCAATCAAGGTCAAAATCAGGATTGTGGTAATAACATGAAATGGTCGATTGATAACACTGGACAAATAAAGACGATAAATAAATCGGGACATGAAATTAACCTGAGGTTGATATTTCCTTGGGCATTCGATGAATAACGAGCGCCATTTAACAGCTCGCGCATTATGCCAGTTGAGACTCTGGACTTAAACCAATAGAACTGAATACAATTCCCGTCTGCGTCAGTAAGTGACCATAAATGGCAGTCACAATTAACCACTTCATTAGATAACGCGCTTTACAGGAATTATCCATGCTGAAACTCCACTTCAAGGATAATCGACACCCAGCTCTTTGGGTTGTTGAAAAGCGCTATCACATTGGCAGTGCCGCAGAAAATCATCTGGTATTAGCCGAGCCGGGGATAGACCCGGTTCACGCAAAATTAGTTCAGGAAAACAATAAATACTTTCTTAGAGATAACAACAGCAGCACGGGTAGTTTTGTTAATGGTCGCCGGGTTACCCAAAAAGAAGTTCTGCCGGGCGATATGATTCGATTTGGCAATACTGAAATTATTGTGTTGGATCCGCGCGCTGCAACCGACAAACCTTCATCCCCCTTAACTGGCCCTTGGCGTCTGGTTTCTGAAAGCAGTTGGTTGTCCGGCAAACATTTTATTATCTCACCGGATAACCCCGTAATACTCGGGCGCGACGAGAAGTGCGATATTGTCATACCCGGTTCACATCTCTCTCGCCGACATCTGGAAATTCGCGTTGATGGCAATGCATTAAGAATAAAGGATTTGAAATCAGCCAATGGGACATTTCTCAATGAAATGAAAATCGACACAGCGACCGCCGGCAATGGCGACAGATTGCGCCTGGATGTTTACAACTTTCGAATTGTTGCTCCTGAATTAAATGAACTGAAAACCCGTTTGCGCAAACCGGCAGAAGAAATGGTTCGCCCTATCGAACGAAAGAAGATCAGCAAGGATCCAAAACGCTGGAAAACCCGCCCCACCTCACCGGGAAACCGGGTTGAACCCACGTACAATGAACAAAAGAAACAACAGTTTATGGTCATAGGCTTACTAATCATTGCTGCTGGCATTATTGCAACTGCACTCTTATGGTAGTATTCGCCACCTCAATTTATTAACCCCTAACGAACCCTATCAGGAAATTAACATGAGTCTTGATCTAGTCCCTGCTGGCAAAAGTTTGCCCGATGATTTTTATGTTGTAATTGAAATTCCAATGAATTCCGGTATCAAGTACGAAATTGATAAAGACAGCAACAGCTTGTTTGTTGATCGTATTGTAAGCACAGCCATGCACTACCCCTGCAACTATGGTTACATTCCACAAACACTTTGTGGCGATGGCGATGCCGCTGACGTGCTGGTGATTTTTCCACAAGCCGTACAAGCAGGCTCTGTAATTCGTTGTCGTCCACTGGGCGTTTTAAAAATGACCGACGAAGCCGGTGAGGACGCCAAAATTGTTGCCGTTCCTCATGACAAACTGACCACTATTTACAGTAAAGTAAAAAACCTCAGCGATTTGCCGGAAATTACCATTAAACAAATCGAACATTTCTTTGAACATTACAAAGATCTGGAAAAAGGCAAGTGGGTAAAAGTTGCAGGCTGGGGCGATGTTGAAGAAGCTCGCGCTGAAATATTACGCGCAGCTGAAACTTACAAATCAAAAAAATAATCCGACCATTGCTCGGTTGAGTGAGAGAAACAAAGACCAGCTTCCGCGCTGGTCTTTGTCAAAGAGCAAATACTGAATTCAGGGACTCGGTCAAAAAATAAAAACCAGTGGCAGTGAGTAAAAGACTGCTGATAAAGCATCACCTTTACCACGAATAACAACAGCGAAAAAACAAAGGTATTTTCATGAACTCCCCTCAAATCAAACATCCTTTACTCTGGGTGCCTACGGGTTATTTTACGATGGCGCTGACGTACAACATTCTCACAGCAGCATCGGTAATCATGTTTAGCAACCTTGGCATGAGTAATACCGAAGCTGCCGGTTATGCCAGTGCTCTCGGTTTGGCTTACACCATAAAACCGTTATTTGCTGCATTTATGGAAATGTACAAGACCAAAAAATTCTTTGTGCTTTTATGTCAGATTATTCAAGGGATTGGTTTTATTGGTGTCGCATTTATTTTAAATCTACCCAGTTTTTTTATACCCATGATTGTATTGTTCTGGGTGTTATCATTTGTTGGTAGTGTTCAGGACATCACAAGCGATGGCGTGTATGTCACATCACTGGATGGAAAACAACAGGCGCAATTTTGTGGCGTGCAAAGCCTGAGTTGGAATCTTGGTAAATTAGCCATCACTGGCGGGCTCGTCATACTGACCGGTTTTTTACATGAGGATATTTTCGGCCATGATCCATTAGTAAGCGGTAACAACTGGACGCAGTCCTGGCAGATCGCATTCGTTGTACTTGGCGTTGTTATGTTGCTTATGGCGGCATGGCATTTGAAATATATGCCGGATGGTTCTCGCTCTGAAAACGCACCTGCCAACGTTAAGCAAGCAGGCGCTGTGTTATTGGATGCATTCGTCACTTTTTTCCAAAAGAAAGATATTTGGTTAATGATTGCTTTTGCATTTTTATTCCGGTTGAGTTACGGATTTTTACTTGCACCAAGCATGCTGTTTATGAAAGATACCCCTGAAAATGGCGGTTTGGCATTAAGTAATCAAGAGTTTGGGCTCATCTATTCCGTTTTTGGATTAATTGCCATGATTATTGGTTCATTGATCGGCGGTTTTTATGTAGCTCAAAAAGGATTAAAGAAAGCATTGTTTCCTCTGTGTTGCGCAATCAATATTCCAAACATTACCTTTCTGGTGCTTTCTATTTATCAGCCGGAAAATTATTTCTTAATTGCTTCCGGTGTTGTAATCGAACAATTCTTTTTTGGGATTGGCTCGGTTGGCTTTATGATTTACTTGATGCAGCAACTGGCTCCCGGTAAATACGCCACTTCTCATTATGCATTTGGCACAGCGTTGATGGGGCTATGCATGATGCTCACCGGAATGATAAGTGGATACCTGCAAGAAAACATGGGGTACATGGGGTATTTTATTTTCGTTATGGTCGCCACCATCCCCTCTTTCCTGATTTGCTGGTACGCACCTTTCAATCAAAAACAGGAATAACATCCATTCAATTCCAAAAATAAAAATCCCCGCAATCGCGGGGATTTTTATTTTTGACGAATTATTTCATGCTTTTTTATTTCACACTTTGTTTGTCAAAGGTTGCCGAATAGCGTTCGATCCACTCCAGCGCTGCCTGTTCACTACTTAACTGCCGACCTTTTAATGCAAGGCGTTGGCGGTAGTCTTCAATCTGGCAAACCTGCTCCACCATTCGTGCACGAAAATATTCGTTATCACTGGTAAACCGAATACCGACTTCATAATTCTCAGGGGATTGTTCGCGCCGCCAAACAATTACACCCTTGCCATGATAATCCGGCTTGGTAACAGGGATTTCAAACTCAATCACTGTCCCAACTTGCACAGCTTTATCTGTCATGAAACACAATCCACCCGCACTTAAATTGCGAACTCTCACCCGTGCCCCATCGTCACCACCGGAACAGACTTGAATAGGGATTGATGTGGGATGACGAATATAAGTACGCATAAGTTCACCTTCCTAATTTCCATTAGTTAATGAAAGTGTAATTCACCCACAAGACCTGATTGGATTAGATTCTAATTAACAAATCCGAGCTTAGAACCAAATAAAACGTGATAAATAAGAAGCTTTAGTTTGTTGTCTGGAGTTTGCTAGACTTTCACCGACTACACAAAGGTATTCACCATGAGCAAAGAATTCTCACCCATAGTGTCCGAGTTTGAATCAGAGGAGCAAGAAGCCAGTTATACCGAGTGGCTCAAAGCTAAGGTAAAAGCCAGTCTTGAGGACCCGCGCCCATCCATCCCACACGACCAAGTGATGGCAGAGATGCGGGAATTATTAGAGTCGAAAGTCAAGGTTCGAAATGCTGGTTAAATGGCGACCAGAAGCAAGACAAGAGCTGTGGAGTATTCTTGATTACATTGGTGATCACAACCCAATAGCCGCATTCAATCTTTTTGATGAAATTGAGCAAGCTACACAAGCCCTTCCACAACACCCATATCTCTATCGAGCTGGCAGAGTTAGCGGCACAAGAGAGCTTGTTGTAAACCCTAACTACATTGTCATCTATCGAACAACGGATTACATAGAAATAATCTCCGTTGTTCATTCAAGACAGGAATATCCAAAAACCAACTGAATTAGGTGAAGTCAGCCATAAGCCGGGTTCTGTCGTGGACAGTCATTCATCTGGGACAAGTGTCACCACTTGCCTCAAGCAACCTACCCGCCCTCGATACGGGCCGCATCATTGAGGGCCTATTTGGTCTTGCTCCGAGCGGGGTTTACCATGCCGCAGCCTGTTACCAGTTGCGCGGTGCGCTCTTACCGCACCCTTTCACCCTTACCGGTTACCCTCACTCTTTTCCCGAAGGAGAAGGAATACTGAAGGAAACTTAGGCGGTCTGCTCTCTGTTGCACTTTCCGTGGGTTCACACCCCCCAGGCGTTACCTGGCGCTCTGCCCTGTGGAGCCCGGACTTTCCTCCCCTGCGCACCCTTTTATTTGCAAGCAAATAATCGAGACATCACAAGAGCGACTGTCTGGCCAACTTCGGGCGGCACTCTATAGAGTCTCATCAGTAAGTACAATCAAATCTGACGACTGACCCGCTCATAACTGACCACCTGTGCTTTTTCCTCATTTACTGGTATTTTTACAACTGTCAGCTATATATCAAGGATATGCTGCCACTCTTGTTTGATCATAACTACAAACCACAACAATCAGTCAGTTAATGGAGATAAGCCCCGTGAAAAATTCACGCATTAAATTGCTCAGCCTGATCATTTCCAGTTGCGTATCCGGTGCTGTTATTGCACAAGAAGCCGCTCTCGAAGAAGTGTTTATTACTGCACAAAAACGAGTGCAGAAATTACAGGATGTTCCCATCTCCGTTAACGCCCTGAGTGGTGAAAAAATTGAAGATGCAGGTATTACCAGTATCGAGCGGATTGCTGACTACATCCCCAGTTTTAATATGACGCAAACCGGTATAGGCACCAACATCGCCATTCGCGGTATTAGCTCCGGCGTTAACCAGGGCTTTGAGCAATCCGCTGCGCAATTTGTTGATGGCATTCATTTCGGGCGCTCGCAATTGGCGCGCGCACCTTTTCTGGATATAGAACGTGTTGAAGTGTTGCGCGGCCCACAAAGTATTATTTTTGGTAAAAACTCCACCGCAGGTGCAATCAGTATCACGACAGCCAAACCTACCGAAGAATTCGAAGGCAAACTGACCATGCTGTATGAGCCCGAATATGGCGAACAAGATGCACGCCTGATTTTGTCCGGCCCCTTTACTGAAACTTTCTCCGGTCGCCTGGCAATTCTGGACAGCAGCATCGACGGTTATTTTGAAAATACAACCTTGGATCGCGATGAATCTGCCGATGAAAATCAGGTTGTGCGCGCCAGTTTGCGTTGGCAACCCACAGATGATTGGGACATTAATTTAAAAATTGAAGATGGATCATTCGACAGTGATGGACGAAATGTTGAAGTGGTTAATCCGGTGTTTAACCCCAATACCCAACTAGATACCAACGGTAATCCTATAGCGCCTGTTTCCTACCAAACCATGCTGTCTTATCTGACTCTCGGCAATTATCAGTTGGATACTGCCCACGACTGGAAACGACAATCGAATGGCGATTACAGCTACAACGATACCGAAAACCAGACTCTGACAATTGAATACGAAACTGAAAATCACACATTCACGTCGGTTACCGGTCGCAATGCTTACAACTACGAAGAATTGTGCGATTGCGATTTTACCGGTGGCTCAGGCTTCTTTATTTTGTCTGATGAAGACTACGACCAATTCAGTCAGGAATTGAGAATTGCATCCAGCGAAGACCAAACATTCAGTTATCTCGGTGGTGTATTTTTCCAGAAAAGCTCGCTGGATTTTCACGACATAGTGGGTGTACCCACAGACAGTTTTATCGCTACCGCTTTTATTTCGCGCATAGGTTCAGCTGCAGCCAATGCCTTGAGAGGCGCATCAACCCAACGTGATTTTGAACAGGACACTGACTTAAGCGCAGCATTCTTCCAGGGTACCTGGAATTTTACCGACACCATGCGTCTGGTTTTAGGTGCGCGTTACACAGAAGAAAACAAAGAGGCATCACGTCATCAATATCATGTCACACCAACGGGTGTAATTCTTCCCCAAGGGTCAATTACCGATACCTATAATGGCATCTGGAGTATTTTCAGAGTTGATCCCCACACGGTTGAGGGTGATAGAGATGAATCCGCATTCACACCTTTGGTCACGCTGCAAGCTGATATCAATTCTACTGACATGGTTTACGCCAGTTTCACCACTGGTTTCAAATCAGGCGGTTTCGATGTGCGCTCAAATGCTGCACCCAATGCCTTGGGTGGCATCTATAACGGGCAAGCCACTGGTGTGCCCAACATAGAAGGTTCATGGGAATTTGAAGACGAAGAAGTGAAAAATTATGAACTCGGCGGAAAATTTGTATTAGCCGATGGCACTGCAGAATTGAATGTTGCACTCTTCCGTTCCGACTTCAGCGATATGCAAACCAGCCAGTTCGATGGTTCACTTAGTTTCAATGTGACCAACGCGGGTGAAGCGAGAGTCCAGGGTCTGGAAGTGGATGGCCGCTGGGCAGTGGTTGATAATATTTTGCTGCGTGGTGGCGTTGCGTTTATTGATTTCGAATACACCGATTTTAAAAACTCCCAGTGTTATTTCGGCCAAATTGACAACATAGGTGTTGCCGGTGACGGCGTTTGTGATGCCACCGGAAAACGTCGCGAATTCACACCTGAGATTCAAGGCAATATTGGTGTGGATTACACCATCGAATTCAGTGGCGGCCTGAAATTAGTGAGCACATTGGACGTAGTGTACAGCTCGGAATATCTCACCACACCATCACTGGATCCAAAATTCGAACAAGACGCCTTCACCAAACTCAATGCCCGTATTGCATTAAGCGGCAACGATGAAATGTGGGAAGTAGCATTAATCGGCAAAAACCTGACGGATGAGTCTATTGTTACTTATGCAAACGGATTACCCGTCGCCAGCACATTAACCAGCAACACCAGCTCGGGGTATTACGCTTTCTATGAAAAGCCTGTGACAGTTGCGCTGCAGGGGACTTTAAAGTTTTAATCTAAACCTTTTCAGTTAACAATAAAAAAGCGAATCAGTTTTGATTCGCTTTTTTTAAAATTCACATCATCTTTTTACGCTTCTCACTATATTCAGACTCACTGATCAGATTTTCCTTTCGCAAAGATTCCAGTCGCCTTAACTGTTCATCAAATGGCAATTCTTTTGTTTTATTTTTTAACTTAAAAATCAGAACAAATATCACAACACCCAAAATAACTACCATAGAAATTATGGCCACTTGAATCACGCTCATAAAAAATCTCCTTGTCCTACAATGTAGCAATTGTTCAACAGTTCATAACCTGTAAATAATCCCCATGAAAAGGCGAATCAAATTTGATTCGCCTTTTCAATTTCAATAACACACTATTTATTATATTGATCCATATAATTGTCTAGATGACTGAAAAATTTTTTAGCTTCAGGTGGCTGACTGTTATCAAAGTCCCCCAAACCAATAGCCGTTCGCTCTTTTTGCAACTCAGCATATATCTCCTGTGACCGTTGACGAATTCTTCCAGCAGACTCTGCATTCAATACAAACTTGAGGCGTTCCACATCGTTAGACGCAATTTGATTTGGAAACATATCACCGCGTAATGCTGCAACATTTTTCCAAGCGAGCACCTCAATCATCTGCTCGTTGGTCAAAACCGAGCCTGGCTTATATACTTTTGATTCAAAAAACTCAGAATAATTCTCCAACGCGTGTGTAGAACCATGAATAGCAGCTCTAATCAAGATTCTCATCGCGTTATCTGAACCATTAGCTTGATCCGGGTTTCGCTCTGATATGTAATAATCTGCAAGTACCATCATAGCTTTCAAATCACCACCGTCCGCTAACTTATTCAATGTTTCAAAATCATAAGAAGAATACTCAGCCAACGACTCAGCTGAAAATCTTCCTCGTGATTCCCTCCATTTAATCAGCGACTCTGCTTCCGAAGGTGTACCTGCCACTGTTACCACATCAGGAACTTGATTATCTCTATTAGTTGCTATAATTGCCTTTTGAAGTTCGTTTTCTTTCAAATCTGATTCCTTGCTGTTATAAGATGCAACAGTTACGGCTTGTTCAGCCAGTACAGCAGGCCTTTCACCATTAGGCGCATACTTCAACTTTATAAAAACAACACAAGCAACCATAAAAACAAATATAGTAATGTAGAAAAGCTTACTACCTATAAAATTTTCATCTTTCATATTCAGTCCTGCTTAAAATTGACTATCTTTTTTAACCGAACCATCTTTGTTGCAGTACAACGGAAATGAAGCCGAAGCAGTCTCGAAATCAAGATCGCAGTTTTCCTTAGTAATATCGTTCTTTGTCTTTGCCAAACCAATACATGTGGCGCTTGGCTGGGTTTCTGCTTCGATAACAGAAGGAAGAGCAGCCAAGACTCTAGTGTCAACTGGGCAGGCGTCAAGCTCGGCTAAATAAATATTGTTGGCTGTTGTTTTACATCCATTTTTCTTCCCTAAAGCTTCACCATATTTCTGTGCACAAGTCATCTCTTTATGTGCAGCAGGAGAGTAATTTGGGGTTTGTTGTGTTGTCATAACCGGACCAGGCCCAAAGGCACTCAAATTTGTGTTTGGGCACTGAGAAGAAGTGTTGCCCTGCCATGAATGTCCTGCCCCTCCTGACATTGTTGTGCCGCACGCAAAAGTCAATTGACCAAAGAACAACGAAGATAAAAACAATAATTTAGTTTTTCCCATTTTAAACAAGCTCCAAAAATAAAACAAAAGTGTGCCTGAGCCTAAAGGCTTCAGCGAGATTTGATTTGAAATACAACAAGAGAGGAATTTTGCGACAGGATTAACAGTCTGATCCCTGACTTACTTTCGGTTGGGAAGGCTACCCTTGGCCGATGACATTTGTCAATTATCTACTTATAACTATTTCTACAAACATTATTTACTTCCCAATTCCAACGCCCACTGATACAAAAAATTCTTTTTCAAACCGGTAATTTTTGCACCTAATGCAGCGGCTTGTTTTACGGGTAGTTCTCCCAACAACACTTTCATGATGTGAATTTGTTCAGCTGTTATTTCAGTTGATTGAATTTTATTGCGGCCCTCTACTAACAACACAATTTCACCGCGTTGTTGATTGCTGTCTGCAGCGACCCAATTAACCAGTAGGCTTAATTGATTACCTTGAATAGTCTCGAATGTTTTAGTGAGCTCACGGGCGATGACGGCTTGGCGTTCGTCGCCAAAAACACTTTGCATATCTTGCAAAGTTTCCAGAACTCTATGTGGGGCTTCGTAAAAAATCAGCGTACGGGTTTCTTGTTCCAGTGTTTGTAGTTGTGCCAATCGCGCTTGCTGTTTTGCAGGCAAAAAACCTTCAAATGAAAATCTGTCTGATGCCAAACCTGAAGCGGACAAAGCGGCAATTAATGCGCAAGCTCCGGGAACAGGAATTACTTTTATTCCCGCCTCACGCGCTTTTTTAACCAAACGATAACCCGGATCGGAAACCAATGGGGTGCCTGCATCGGAAATCAGAGCTACTGAATCACCGGACTGCAAGCGCGCCAGAATTTGTTCAATGCGACTGTCGTCGCTGTGGTCGTGGTAAGCGACACAAGGGGTTTTGATCCCGAAATGATTCAATAAATGTGCGCTGTGGCGCGTATCTTCGGCAGCGATCAGTTTTACTGTTTGTAGAGTCTCTATGGCTCGCGGTACCATGTCGTTCAGATTGCCTATAGGCGTTGCGACGACATATAAGTCACCGTGATTTTGCTGTACCAGACTCATCGTTGATTCCTGTATGAATTAATTCCAGATTGAGGACGCCATGTTCAAACCGTTTATTTCCCTGTTATCACTTGCGTGCTTGTTGTTGCTTGTCAGTTGTAGTAGCACACCCGATAAAACCGGCAAAAGTCACACACAACAGCTGTCTGCCCGGGAACTATTGGCCCTTGCAGAAAACAAATCATCCCCTGAAAGGGAGTCGCTGATAATGGATGCAGCGCAATTGTATCTGGATGAGGCGCAAAATAAAAAAGCCAATCAATTATTGCGCAAATTGGATGCCGATCAACTCTCTGATAAAAATTTTGAAAAATACACTTTTGTTTCTGCACAACTTGCAATAGCGGAAGGTGATTACCACCGTGCGCTGGACATTCTAACCAGTGCCCGACTGGAACAACAATGGCAACATATATCCTTCAAAAGCGAAAAAAACCTGCGTGAATTACGCGCACAGACTTTCGACAAATTAGGTAACGTTCAAGCCAGTGTCAGTGAGCGCATCAAACTCGCGGTAGTGCTGACCAACAAACAGGAAGAAGCCGATAACCAACTGGCTCTGTGGCAAAGCCTGATGAAAATGAATTTTTCCGAATTGCAGAATCTGGCTTTGGAGCAGTCAGGTGATGCAGAAAAAGGTTGGTATAGTTTGGCCGCTATCGCTAAAAATCATCAGGTGGACCTGGACACTCAACAGGAAATGCTGCATCAATGGACAGTCGATTGGAAGCGCCATCCGGCTCGAAATAATTTGCCACAAGAACTCAAACTGATTCAAAACCTGATTTTAAATCAACCTAAAAAAGTCGCTCTTTTGTTACCACAATCAGGAAAACTGGCTGAAGCAGGCGAAGCATTGAGTGATGGTTTTTTTGCGGCATATTATCAAGCTCTGAATGCCGGACGTCAGGTTCCTGAAGTATCGCTCTACGACTCCAGTGGCGACACGCTTGCACTTTATCAACAAGCCGTTAATGAAGGCGCAGAATTAATTATTGGCCCGGTGGAAAAAGAAAAGGTCAATGAACTGGGCCTGCTACCCTCGTTAAGCACTCCTGTTCTGGCATTGAATTATGCAGAAGGAATTCCGGAATCATCGACAGGATTATTTTTTCAATTCGGATTAGCCGTAGAAGATGAAGCTCGCCAAATTGCGCGACAAGCGTTTGCTGAAGGAAAACGACAAGCCATGTTAATTATTCCACAACAGGAGTGGAGTCAACGCAGTGCCGCAGCATTTACGCAGGAATGGGAATCACTGGGCGGGTTGGTAGTCAATCGCACACAATTTTTTCCCAATATGAATTTTTCCAATTTGGTTAAAGATGTGATGCTAATTGAATCCAGCCAGATTCGTGCACGTCAATTGGAAAGCTTTTTAGGTATGCCATTGGAAACCACACCACGCAGTCGCAGTGATGTCGATATGATTTTTTTGATCGCGGATCCATTACAAGCACGTCAAATAAAACCCATGTTTGCCTATCATTACGCGGGGAAAATTCCGATTTATGGCACCAGCCAAATTTACTCAGGCACCCCCAATCCCAAAGCAGATCGCGACCTCAATGGCATACGCTTTACTGCCATGCCCTGGTTGTTTGACGACCGCAGCCCGGAAAAAATAGCGATTGCAAAAGCGTCGAGTTCTGCTGCTGTTTATGGTCGATTACACGCACTGGGTGTTGATGCTTATCGAATTTACGCACGCTTGCCACAAATGGCAAAAACACCGGATATCAAAATCAATGGCGCAACTGGCAGCCTGCATCTCGCGGCCAATGGACGCATTGAAAGAGAACAACTTTGGGTACGATTCAGTGAAGGCTCTGCATTACCACTGCCCATGGTTGTTGAAGACCCTATGCTTGTCGAAGACAATAATGAATAACGATCATCTGCTCAAAGGGCAAAAAGCAGAGGATCTGGCAGAAACATTTTTGCAAGCGCAAGGTTTAGTCAGTTTGGTAAAAAATTTCACCTGCAAATCAGGCGAAATTGATTTGATTATGAAAGAACAAGATGTGGTGGTGTTTGTAGAAGTTCGTTTACGCACCAATCCGTTTTTTACTCATGCCGCCGAATCAGTTAACTATAATAAACAACGCAAGTTAATTAATACGGCGCGATTTTATCTGCAACAAACCGGATTATTCGATAAAGTTGCCTGCCGATTCGATGTCATCGCCATGAGCAATAACCAACGTATTACAGCAGCAGACTGGATTAAAAACGCGTTTGGTGCGTGAGCTGACTGAATATTGTAAAACTCTTAACGGAACCCTTTATGGAACAACGTGTTATCAATATTTTTCATGAAAGTATCGAAGCCTGTATGAATGCAGGTGAGCACTTGCCTCCACTTTTGGTTGCAGCAAGTCAATCCATAGTGCATGCACTTCTGGCGGATAAAAAAATTATCTGTTGTGGTAATGGCATTTCATCGGCACAAGCACAAATACTTACCAGCTGTCTGACAACCCGATTCGAACAAGAGCGCCCCGGATTACCGGCGTTATATCTGGGAGCCGATGTCACCACACAAACATCGATTATCCATGAATACGGATTAAATGAAATTTATGCAAAACAATTGCGCTCACTTGGACAAGCGGGCGACATACTGGTGTTATTCACCGAGCAAGGGAAAAGTAGCAGCCTGTTACAAACCATCAGCGCCGCACACGACAAAGATATACAAGTAATTGCGTTTACCGGACGTGATGGCGGTGACATCTCGGCACTTCTGGATAATCGCGACATTGAGCTGCGAGCACCCAGCCAATCACGCGCCCGTATTCATGAAGTCCACTTGTTGTCGATTTTTTGTTTGTGCGATTTAATTGACCAACAACTATTCGGCGCCTATCCCGATTGAGCTATTGTGAATATCTCACGGCCTGTTACTATTTTGCGGCGTTTGGTGTAAACGCATTTCCTTCACCTCTAACCATGAACCGGATGACATTATGATTTCTTCTATCGTAGCCTTGGTGATAATTGTACTGTTGGTGCTTTACTTTATTGGTGTTTACAACCAGTTGGTCACCTTAAAAAATCGTTTTGAAAATGCATTTTCACAAATCGAGGTACAACTTAAGCGTCGCTATGATTTAATCCCCAATCTGGTTGAAACTGCCAAGGGCTACATCAAACACGAACGCGAAACACTTGAAGCGGTTATTGCTGCGCGCAATCAAGCTGCGACAGGTTTGAAAGCAGCTGCTGCCGACCCAACCAATGCGGCTGCCATTTCTCAATTAGGTGCAGCTGAGGGCGCATTAGCCAGCGCTATGGGTCGATTAAATGTTGTGATGGAGGCTTATCCCGATCTCAAAGCATCACAAAATATGATGCAGGTATCGGAAGAGTTAACCAGCACAGAAAATAAAATTTCATTTGCACGTCAGGCATTCAACGATGCAGTGACGGCTTACAACACTTACAAACAAACCTTCCCGCCCGTGCTGGTCGCAAAATCCTTTGGCCATATTGATGATGCCAAACTACTGGAAT
>CBFGPN010000015.1:0-40253 GCA_965650675.1 uncultured Cellvibrio sp. | reverse complement strand
ATTCTGAAGAATGCAACAGTAAAAAATCTGCGTATTGCTGCCAGTGGTGGTGCTGATGGTGTTCACTGTACCAGTGGTACATGCGTTGCGGAAAATGTAGTGTGGGAAGATATTTGTGAAGATGCTGCGTCATTATTGAGCAGTGGTACCAAATTTACTATTTCAGGCGGATCTGCTTACAACAACAGCAGTAATTCACCCGGTGGTAAACCCGATAAAGTTTTCCAACATAACTCCAAAAACAGTACCTTTGAAATTACCGGAGGTTTTACTGCCAAAGGCGTGAATGGAAAATTGTGGCGTTCATGTGGTAACTGTTCCAGCAATGGGGGCCCACGTAATGTCATTATCAACAACGTAACAATCGATGGAACTATTGGAGCTATCGCCGGTGTAAATCGTAATTATGGTGACAAGGCCACAATTCGTAACCTGAAAATCAAAGGTTACAAATTAGGTTCGCCTGCAGTATGTGAAGAATACCAGGGGATAGATAAGTTGGTTACCAGCGGTGATTCTCCAAAATATACCCCATCAAGCGGTAACGATTTTTGGAATACAGCTAATTGTGATGTCAGTAAATCAGATGTTACTGCCTTTTAATCACGCGTGATTGATTGTCTTTCAAACCCTCTCCTGTGAGAGGGTTTTTTATTTGTACGGTGATTATTTGAAACTGCCAAAATAAAATGGTCTCGATATAAAAATAATTTTTTGAGAACAAAAGCATACAAGCTATAAATTCCTATTTACGATAAAAATTAAACTGTTATAGTCATACGGCTAGATTTTAGCGGGCATAACTTTAGTACTATGCTTTTCGCTGGCAGGTGTTAATTGCTTGCTGTATTGCGACTGGCAATCAGGAGTTTTTCCATGCTCAAAAAAATAATTTTAACAAGTCTGTTGGTTGGTGCGTCAGTCAGTGTGATGGCAGCCAATCGTCCTAGTGGCTACACAACCATTTGTAAAATTGGCGCAACCTGCTCTGTATCCAAATCGACTAACGTTGCTTTTGGTGCGGATGACAAGTTTGTATACAAAGTTTTGAATGGTTCGTTTAAATGTGATGTAGCTACATTTGGTTCTGATCCGAACCCTGCAAAATCTGTTAAAGAGTGTTCAATTCCGACAAGCGGTAGCGGAACAACCTCAAGTTCTACTAGCACAACCAGTTCAAGTTCTAGTAAAACAAGCAGTTCAAGCTCATCAACTTCAACCAATACCGGTTCAAGTTCTGAGTGTAAAGCGGGTGCGACATTTGAGAACAAAACCGTTGACTGTGGTGGCAAGACAATCGGTCTGTCTTGCCCTGGCGACGCTGAAGGTCAACCACCGGTTATTACCCTGAAGAATGCGACAATTAAAAATGTTCGTATTGCTGCCAGTGGTGGTGCTGATGGTGTTCACTGTACAAGCGGTTCTTGTCGTGCAGAGAACGTAGTGTGGGAAGATATTTGTGAAGACGCGGCTTCTTTAATTAGCAGCGGTACCAGGTTCACCGTTTCCGGTGGTTCTGCGTACAACAACACCAGTAATTCTCCAGGTTCAAAACCCGATAAAATTTTCCAACACAATTCCAAAAACAGTACCTTTGAAATTACCGGAGGTTTTACTGCCAAGGGTGTGAACGGAAAATTGTGGCGTTCATGTGGTAACTGTTCCAGCAATGGCGGCCCACGTTATGTCACTATCAACAATGTAACAATCGATGGAACTATTGGTAGCATCGCCGGTGTAAACCGTAACTTTGGTGATAAGGCCACAATTCGTAACCTGAAAATCAAAGGTTACAAATCCGGTTCACCAAAAGTGTGTGAAGAATTCCAGGGCGTTCAGAAAGGAAGTGATTCTTCCAAGTATGGCGAATACTGGAATACTGCATATTGTGATGTTAGCAAGTCTGATGTAACGGCTTTCTGATTTTTAAATAAATAATTAAATTAACTTAATCGGCCCGCAAAAATCAGTACCCTCTCTCAGGAGAGGGTTTCATTTAACTGACTTCCGATATTATTCAACCAGCCAGCCAGCTTTTAAACTTGCCCAGATTTCTTCAAAGTGTTTTTGTTCCTGTTCCCTTAATGCATCGTATTGGCTTTCTGTTAGGGTCGCGCGTGCGGTGTTTAGATAATTATCTTTGTAGTTATGAAGTGTTTCGTAGGCTTTTTCAACAAGAAATGCTTTCTCTTCAGCAGATGCTTTTTCTATTGCTTGTCCTGCGCCTTCGAGATAATTCATCAACTCCTGCTTTTGTTCCAGTTTACTGATTAACAATGCCTCACGTTTTTCCGTTGGAACTTTCTCGGTACCTTGCATTTCGTCAAAGAAACTATTCATTTGATATTGTTCGTATGCTGAATCTTTCAACAATTCGTAAGTTTTTTTGTCTTCCGGTGAATTCAGTAGTTGTGCAATTTGCCAATCAATTTCAGCCAGGCTTTCCTGTTGGCGTCGAATTGCTTCTTCAGTTTCTGCTTGTGAAGAAAAATAACCTACGCTGGTTGCTCCCAGAATTTGTTCTCGTTGCAACAACAACTCCTGAAGACGCGCTTGTGCTTGACCGGACAATCCCAATCGGGACATCAACATGCTGTATTTTTTGTCCAACGTACGTTTCATATTTTCTTGCTGGATTTCAGCAAATTTATTAAGTTTGGCGGACGTTGGCGCACTGGTCACAATACTGGTTGTGTTGTTTCCTGTGTTTTGTCGGGATGTTTGTCCAAATGCAATAAATTCCTGCAGGTTGTCAATTTTCTTTTCGTATGTTTCCCTTTCATGTTTTAGTTGCTCATCAAACTCGGCTTTTTGTTGATCGAGTTGTTTCTGCAGAGTTTTATTATCCAGATAGAGTACTGAATAGTGAGCGCCCAGTAAAAGTAATGCGACGGCAAGAAAGATACTGATTATTTTCATTGTCTACCTCTGTTATAGGAGATTCGTCATGCTTTGAAAACACGAATCAATTTTTTTAGTTGATATAAATTCAAATCATTTGATGCGTAAATACTTTTTTCTACTTCTTGACTAATAAGCATCAATTGTTGCTGGAGTTGGGGTTCCATGCTGGCAACACGATTGCAAAATGCAGTCATGGTTTCACCCGGTTGGCGATTGTAACCGCGTTTTATTAATTTTTTTTCGAGTAATGTCACAACTTTTTCCTGTTCCGGGTATGACATCCCGGATTTGAATCGTAAAATCAGGCTGAAGATAAGGATGGTTATTGTTATAACCCCCAAAACAAACAGACCAAGGCGCCAGGGATTATATTTTCCCAAAATAGAATGAATAAGATCTTCCCGATACTGATTGTCGTAATTTAACACGAATTTTTGCCATGCATAACCTGTTGCATCCCAACGTTTTTGCAATTGCTGCAACCAGGGCGATTGTTGCCAGCGGCGCGACAGTAGCGCTTGATCATCTTGTGTCAGTGCTTGATTTATACCGGATTCAACACGATTGGGAGCCACAAATGCAGTGGGATCAATTCGTTGCCAGCGATTATTGATCCAGACTTCTACCCACGCATGCGCATCTGCCTGGCTGACCAATAAATAATTTTCTATGTCATTCCATGCGCCACCCTGATAGCCCACGATAACTCGCGCCGGTATTCCAGCCGCACGCATGACAAATGCAAAGCTACTGGCAAAATGTTCACAAAATCCTTGTTTTGTTTTAAATAAAAACTCATCCACAGAGTCTTGTCCCAAGGCCGGTGGCTGTAATGTATAGCGAAATTCTCCGGCAATTTTATTTTGCATTTCGTTAATGATTTGTTGTGGAGTCAATTCTTGTTGTAACCAGATTTTCACCATGGCCAAAGTTTGTGGGTTGCTGTTTGGAGGTAACTGTAGATTTTTTTCAGGCTCGGCAGTTGATTGGTCATTACCTGCCGAATATTCGAGATCAGATGTCACTTTATACTGCACCCGTTCGCGTATCAGCTCGTTACTTTTAACCAATCCCTGTTGTGTTATACCAATACTAGCTTGATTACTACGGCTTCCAATTGGGCGATCAAGGCTGAACAACCAGTGATGACCATGAGGTTCCAACATAATTTCATAAGCCAATAGTCCTGTTGTTTTTGAATTTTTCTTTGGTTTTATGAGTGGGCTTTTATTTTCAGCACGCCAACTTCGCCCATTAAAATTATCGAGAATCAGCCCTCGCCAGTAGAGATCTTTTGCTTGTGGTTGGTTGTCGGATAAAAAAGAAACCCGAAAAGCGGCTTCATAATTTCGCACCAATTGACTTAAGTCACCGGGTGATAATTCTTCACTGAAACCTGTTGTCGGTGTCTTTTTAGTTGGCATAACCCAAAGTGGGGGAAACCTTGGGATGACTAAAAATAAAATCAGCATAATTGGAATGGATTGGAACAATATCTTCCCATTTCTTTTCAGAATATTTTTAAATGATTGGATTCGATTCCGATAAAGACCTTGCCAACTGTTGATTAAAAATCCGCAGCAAATCAGCGCGTAAAAAGCGGCCGCCATAGTTTGCGATAAAATGAATTGGGTGACGGTCGTCAGAAATCCAATGAAAATAATGAGCTGTCCATCGCGAATATTGCGAATTTCAAAAAATTTTAAAACGAAGGTGCAGACTAATAAACCGAGTGCGGCATCAATACCCACGCGACCGGAAAAATTGATATAGAGTCCAATTGCGCACGCAATTGCAAGTGTATTGGTGATACGACTGCCGGGTGATCGCCAATGTTTGATCAATGATTGCCATCGCCAAAGTGCAATTAAAAACCATAAAATTCCAATCCATAAGGGTAAATGCAGTAGCAGGGGCATGATTACCAACGCTTGTGTGGTTAGTAAATTGGCGATTTTCCGTCTGGATAAAATATCAGGCGTATTCACTTTGGTTTATCTCGTTGGGTTAAACCAAAAGTAGCCAGTTCGGACAGCACCTGATGCAAATGTATTTGGCCTGACGCGGGCATTATTTTTTTTTCAGGCAAATGCAATCCATACTCTGTGCCTGATTGTTCGTAGAGTAGCGCCCAATAACATAAAACACTTAATCGTTGCTCTTGCGGTAAAGATAAAGAAAACCAGTTCAGCCATTTTTTTTCCGACGCTGATTGTTCATTTTCCTTGGTGTGCAAACCTGCTTCGCGTGCATACACTTTCCATGCGATGTGTTTGAGTGAATCACCGGGTTGGTAATTGCGTAGTGTGCCAGGATCATCGCCTCCTTTTTTTTGATTGGCATTATTGGAGTTTTCATCACCCGTTAAAGATTCCGGTTCGATTGCAGCCTGAGGTTTTGGATAAACCAATGCTTGCATGTCCAGATTGAGATGTGTCCAGCAACGAATGACCCCCAATGGATAACGGCTGTGAATCAGCAAACGTCCTGGAAATAAAAAACCGCGATGATGACTGGGGCAGGGTACTTCAACCTGTGTGGGTGTATTGGGATTTAAATCAACAATAATTTTTTTACCACCAGGCCAGGATAACTCCAGATTTTCACAACCGGTCGGGTTGGGTGTTGTTACCTGAATAATAAATATAACAGGATCACCTGCAAAATTTTTTGATGTACCGATCGCTTTTATTTCCAATCCTGCCAAATTGGTATAGGCCTGCCAGATGGCGACCACAAAAATACTGACAAGAGGATAAGCAATCGCGAGTATCAAATTATTTTGGTAATTGGTTCCCAGTAACCAGATAATAAAAATAGTGAGCGCAAGGCCCAGGCCCGTTAAGTTAGGGAAAGTATATAAATTGTGTTGCGCCAATTTATGGCTGATTGAAAGTGGTGCCCGTTTATCCAGCCATTTATCCATGCGTTTGCGATAGATTTGTACCAGTGTCATAACACCTTGACCTGTTCTATCAACAGTTTTCCCAATTCATTGCTATGCGCATCTATTGTTGTGCCGCGTAATCTATGTGTAATAACGGCGGGGATGACGGCTTGTAGATCTTCGGGAATTAAATATTGCCTGTCGTGAATTAATGCCCAACTTTTTGCTGCACGTAAAATAGCGAGTGCTCCTCTGGGAGATAAACCATGACCAAATCGATCATCCTGCCGTGTCAGATTCACCAGGCGTTGCAAATAATCCAGCAGGGTTGGGCTTGCCAGCACTTGTTTTGCCATCAATTGTAATTGTGATAATTGATTAGGTTTTAATATGGATTCCAGTCGGTTAATTTTTTCCCTCGGATCCAGCCCCTCCATCAGTTGTCTTTCAGCCGTTGCATCCGGGTATCCAAGAGAAAGCCGCATCAGAAATCGATCCAGTTGGGATTCCGGCAAAGGAAATGTCCCACTTTGCGAAAAGGGATTCTGTGTTGCTATGACAAAAAAAGGTGAAGGCAATACACGGGTTTTTCCTTCAATACTGACTTGCCGTTCTTCCATGGCTTCGAGTAATGCGCTTTGTGTTTTGGGAGAGGTTCTATTGATTTCATCGGCTAATAAAAGGTTAGTGAAAATAGGGCCGGTATGAAACCTGAATTGGCTGGTTTCCCTGTCGAAGATAGCGGCACCGAGTATATCGGCCGGTAGCAGATCACTGGTGAACTGTACCCGTTGAAAGTCCAATCCCAATACTTTTGCCAATCCGTGTGCCAGGGTTGTTTTACCCATTCCGGGTAAATCTTCCAAAAGCAGGTGGCCATCTGCCAGTACGCAGGATAATGCCAGTTTTATTTGATGATGTTTTCCGAGCAGAATTTGATCAAGTTGCTGTATTAATTGTTGGATAATGGACTGCATAAGGACTCGTTAATCATTTTTCAAAAGTTATCAGGAACTATAGGTGATTTAAGCGAAATCGGAAAACAGGATTTGTGATTAGTAAGATAAATGCCGAATTAATGCTGTATACTTGGCCGCAGATGAAAAAACCAACCATGGGTGGCGCGATTGATAGTCAGGTTTATAAATAAATTACTGGGAAAAAAAGAGTCAAGCAGGCAGCAACAAACGCAAGAGCCTGCTCCGGCGAAAAACAAAACCGGCCAGTCACATAAAGCTTCACACTCCTTAACACAAGACACTGACCAGCGTAAAACCAAATCCAGAAATTCCGGCAAGCGTCCATCGAAACAGGGCCATCAGGCCGATGAAAAAAATCATCATACTGCTGCCAAATCTACTGCCAAAAAAAAATCAGAGGATTTGCATAAATCCTGGGATCCGACTTCATTCAAGGTGGAAAAAATTGAAGACAAAACACGCTTCCATGATTTTGATTTACCTTCCGAATTAATGCATGCAATCGCGGATGCAGGCTTTCAATATTGCTCACCGATTCAGGCGCGATCTTTACCTTATGCGTTGCAAGGCCGTGATGTGGTGGGGAAGGCGCAAACAGGTACAGGCAAAACGGCTGCGTTTTTAATTGCAATTATTGATTATTTGATGAAATCACCGCTGACGGAAAAACCTTATGCAGGTGAAGCGCGTGCATTAATTATTGCCCCTACAAGGGAATTGGTGATGCAAATTGCGGATGATGCAAAATTACTTTGCCAATATACCCATTTGCAAATTCATACCTTGGTTGGTGGTATGGATTACGCCAAGCAGCAAAGACATTTGCATAATGCGGTAGTGGATATTTTAGTGGCCACGCCAGGGAGATTATTGGATTTTTGTGGCAATAAAGATGTGCATCTGGATCAACTTGAAATTCTGGTCATTGATGAAGCAGATCGTATGTTGGATATGGGATTTATTCCTCAGGTGAGACAAATTGTTCGACAAACTCCACCACGCGAAGAACGCCAGACATTATTTTTCTCGGCGACATTTACCGATGATGTTCATAATCTGGTTGAACAGTGGACTTACAAACCCGTCACAGTGGAAATTGAGCCGGAAACAGTTGCCAACGCCAAAGTTGAGCAACATGTCTATCTGGTTTCCACCGAAGAAAAATACACATTACTTTACAATTTAATCCAGCAGGAACATGCCGACAGCATGATTATTTTTGCCAATCGTCGCGATGAATGTCGCGATCTGCAAGAAAAATTGCGTGCGCATGGCGTCAATGCCGGTTTGTTGTCAGGTGAAATTAATCAACAAAAACGTGTATCAACATTGGAAGCTTTTAAATCAGGTGATTTGAAAGTATTGGTGGCAACTGATGTGGCCGGCAGGGGGATCCATATTAGTGGTATCAGTCACGTTGTGAATTTTACTTTACCGGAAGAGCCGGAAGATTACGTGCACCGCATCGGTAGAACCGGGCGCGCGGGTAAATCGGGAACCTCAATCAGTTTTGCATGTGAAGATGATGCATTGCGATTGGAACCTATAGAAAAGTTGTTGGGAAAAAATTTAAAGTGTGAGCAACCACCGGAATATTTATTGTTGGCACCACCGGATTTACCCGCTGACTTTCAGCCGGGAAGTCGTCAGCCAACTGGTGGTAGTCGCCATTTAGGAAAGGGACGTAACCGTCACCCCAAACGTTAAATATGTCGTCATCACGTCGTGCTTTATTAACGCTTTACCTCAGTGCTTTTTTAATGGGCGCGACGGGTTTGTTTTCAAAAACCATTCATTTGCCTGCATGGGATATTACGGGTTATCGCACCTGGATTGCCTCCTTTTTACTTTTTGCCTGGGTCTGGTGGCGTGAACGAAAAGTGGCGTTGTCATCGGTGAATGATTATTGGCGAATTATTTTTTTGGGTGCGTTATTGGCCATTCACTGGATTACTTTTTTTCATTCGATGCAGGTTTCCAGTGTTTCTGTTGGGCTGATTTCACTTTACGCCTATCCGGTGATGACAGTTTTTATGGAGCCTTTTGTTAAAAAAACACGTCTGGATTGGCGTGACGTTGTCACTGGATTGGTGGTGTTATTAGGTGTCTATTTTTTAATTCCGGAATTTAATCTGGATAACAATGTCACCCTGGGTGTTTTCTGGGGTGTGATTTCCGCTTTCACCTTTGCCTTGCGAAATTTATTGTTGGGCCATTGGTTCAGTGGCCAGTCAGCGGCGCGATCAATGAGTTATCAGGTGTTGGTGGTTGCCTTGTTAATGACGCCTGTTATATGGGTTTCCGAGTATCAGCCGACCGAAGTTGACTGGTGGCAACTGATTTGTTTGGGCATTGTATTTACCGCTTTTGCGCATACCTTGCTGGGCGATTCCTTGCGTTATCTGAAAGCAAAAACTGTGGCACTGGTAGCTTGCATCCAACCGGTTTTTGGTGTGATTTATGACGTTGCATTTCTGCATACTATTCCCGGTTTAACTACCTTGATCGGTGGAGTGATTATTTTGCTGGCGGCAGTCTATGAGTCAGTCAAAGAGCATAATCGACAGTCGGATCTTAAATAATCTGCTTTTCCCCTGGCGAATTTGTCGTGGTTTCCTGCGTTTTTGTATTTCTTGACTAGACTCAAATGAAACATTACGAGTCTGATAAATGAAAAAAATCCTTGTCGTTGAAGATAGTGAGATGGTGATGAAAGTGCTGCGTCATTTGATGCAGTCGCTCGATGGCTATCAAACTGTCTATGCTTCCAGTCTTGCACAAGCAAGAGAGCTATGTGATCAGTATCAGGACGATTTTTTTGCAGCTTTGGTTGATTTGAATTTACCTGACGCTGCTGATGGTGAAGTGGTGGATTTTACATTGAGTAAAAAAATTCCCACCATTGTGCTGACCGGTTCTTATGATGAAAAAAGGCGCGAGCAATTATTCAATAAAGGCATAGTGGATTATCTGACCAAAGAAGGTCGTTATGCCTATGCCAAAGCCATCAATATGATTCAACGTTTGGAAAAAAACCAATCCATAAAAGTGTTGGTGGTTGATGATTCCGATCTGTCGCGTAAACAGGTGGTTAACTTATTCAAGCGCCATCTGTATCAGATTCTACAAGCGGAGGATGGAGTGGATGCGATCAGGGTTATGTTGGAGAACCCGGATATAAAACTGTTAATCACCGATTACAATATGCCTAATATGGATGGTTTTGAGTTGGTGCGTAACTTGCGTTACAAGTACGAAAAAACAGATTTGATTATGATTGGTGTTTCCGGTGACAGTAGTGAAGCCTTGTCTGCAAAATTTATCAAACATGGTGCCAATGACTTTTTGCGAAAACCCTTTCATCCTGAAGAGTTTTATTGCCGCATTACACATAATATTGAATTTTTGGAGCTAATAGAAAAGATAGAATTTAATGCATGCCATGATCATTTAACCGGTCTTTATCATCGTGTGCAGTTTTTTAATTTGGGACGTGAACACCATAAAAATGCGATTGAAAAACAAAATCACCTGAGTATCGCAGTTATTAACATAGATCAATTCAGCCGTGTTAATCTTCAGCATGGTAATGATTGGGGTGATTATGCATTAAAGCAAATCGCTGCTACATTGCAGGAAATGCTTGGTCGATTTTTATTGGCAAGAGCAGATGCTGATGATTTTTATTTATTAATGGCAGGTTTGGACAATGAAAAGGCCTTGGCATTAATAAGTAAAGTAAAACAATTATTTGCATCGGAAGCTATTCTGATTAATGGTGAATCCCTGTATTTTACATTCAGTGCAGGCATCAGTAATTTGGCAGACAGTCTTGACCAGCAAGTGTCAAAGGCGGTTAAGCTTATGCAGCGTGCAAAAGATGCAGGCGGCAATATGATTATTGCAGAAGATGAAGAAGATGATTAGCATTAACCTGTATTAACGTTTAGTGCCTGATTCAAATTCGCGTTTAAATTTTTTATCTTTTTTGTAATCCTGTTTTTTAATTTGTTTAACCAGTTGCTGGTATTCCTGCATTTTATTCGCTGTTTTATAGGCTTTTGCCAAACTCCATAACCCCCAAAAATAATGTTTGTCTCGCGGATTTTTCATTTCATTTTGGTAGATTAAAAGTTTATCTATTGCCAGTTGGGGATCTTTTTTAAGTAGAAGGTAAGTTTCCCCTATCTGTAAATTTGAATCAGTCAGGTACCAGTTATCTTGTTTGGTTTTATTGATGGTAGCTGCTTTTGTTTGCAGTGTTTCCAAATGTGCCAGGGATTTTTCGTATTGTTTTTCCCCGCGATAGGTACGTGCCAGAAAGTAGTGTGTGGCAAGATATTTAATTTTTCCATTTTCGAGTTGATTGGCAATTTGCACAGCTTCTTTTTGCCGGTCATGAGTAAGTAGATGCTCAAGCCAAATTACCTGGCTTTGTTCTGCGTTGTGTTTTGCAAGATCTTGCAAATAACGTTTGGCTTTATCTTCCGATCCTCCCGCAACACCGGGTGCTTGCAAGTGGTAATTAATGGCAGATACCAATGCGCGTCTGTTATTGGAATCCTGTTCATAAACCGTTTCATAAGTTTTGATACAGGATTTGGCCAATTTAAGCGCTTTAAACATCGAAGCTGTTTGTGCAATTTTACAGTCACGATCTGCTTGATCCAGAATTGTTTCAGTTTCATTGGTTGCAAAAGCAAATGGTGTTAGCAGACAAGCAAAAAAGATCAACGATTTAAGTTGCATTGCGAATCCCTGGATGGGTTAATTTTTTCTGAGACCTTCATGGTTTTTACAGGTTCAATCTATTCACAGCAATAAAAAAGGCGACACTTGTGTCGCCT
The DNA here is from genome assembly GCA_965650675.1 of uncultured Cellvibrio sp. Classification (GTDB taxonomy): domain Bacteria; phylum Pseudomonadota; class Gammaproteobacteria; order Pseudomonadales; family Cellvibrionaceae; genus Cellvibrio. The sequence goes on along the minus strand of CBFGPN010000015.1, from coordinate 28,635 downwards.
TTTTTATTGCTGTGAAGAATACAAATCATGCACGTGATTTGTATTCGCCAGTGCGGGTATCAATGATAATTTTTTGACCGATTTCAACAAATGCAGCCACTTGCAGTTCAGTGCCATTGTTGAGTTTTGCGGTTTTCATTACTTTGCCTGACGTGTCACCACGAACAGCGGGTTCGGTGTAGGCCACTTCACGAATGATGGAGTTTGGCGGGGTAACGGAAATGACTTTTCCTTCGTAGAAGACCGCATCACATACATCTTCCATACCGTCTTCCAGCCATGGACCCAAATCACCCAGGTCATCTTTGGTCACTTCGTATTGGTTGTACTCGGGATCCATAAACACATACATAGGATCTGAGTAGTAAGAGTAGGTCACTTCTTTACGATCCAGTTGGATGTCTTCGAACTTGTCATCTGCGCGGTAAACAGTCTCGGTGTTAATGCCGCTGAGCAGGTTTTTTAATTTCATTTTCACTACAGCAGAGTTACGACCTGACTTGTTGTACTCGGCCTTTTGGATCACCCAGGGGGATCCATCGATCATCACTACGTTGCCAGCGCGGCATTCTTGAGCTGTTTTCATGACTTGCTTCCAAATAAGGGTTGGGATCTAAAAATTCGGTGCGCACTATACCTTTCTTTGGCGATTTTTGAAAATTGAATTTGGAGCCCTGAAGACGCACCTCTGTGAAAGCATGTGCGTGCGAGGGGGCGTCATCCCTGCGAAGGCACACGTCATCCCTTCGAAGGCATGTCATCCCTGCGAAAGCACACGTCATCCCTGCGAAGGCACGTCATCCCTGCGAAAGCAGGGATCCAGCTTTTGTTTTATGGATTCCTGCCTTCGCAGGAATGACCGCAGTGATGAGGGATGATGGCCTCAGACCCAGGTAAACTACCAATGAATGGCTTTTTCAATCTCTGCCACATCAATCTTCTGCATGGTCATCATGGCTTCAAAAACACGTTTAGCGACCATAGGGTCAGGGTGTTTGATCCCTTGGGATAAGGCCACAGGCGTGATCTGCCAGGAGATTCCCCATTTATCCTTACACCAGCCGCATTCACTTTCCTGCCCGCCGTTATTGACGATTGCATTCCAGTAGCAATCGGTTTCGGTTTGATCTTTGGTTGCAACCTGAAACGAGAAGGCTTCACTGTGCTTGAATGCGGGGCCACCGTTGATCCCTAAACAGGGAATACCCAAAACTGTAAATTCAACGGTCAAGACATCACCACCTTTTCCAGAAGGATAATCGCCTGGCGCCTTCACAACAGCATCAACACTGGAATTTGGAAATGTCTTGGCGTAAAAATTTGCGGCTTCTTCAGCATCTTTATCGAACCAAAGGCAGATGGTGTTTTTTGCGGGTGCGGTCATCTTGTTTCTCCGTTTTGAATTGGGTTCGAATAGTCGATTGGATAGGGTGAGTTTCGACAGCGCATCAAATAGAAACCGATTTTCTTGTTTTCTCCAAAGCAGCGTAAAGATATTCAGTGAAAAATCCATGCATTAAAAAGCGCTGACTCAAGTTCCAGGGGCCGACAAGATATAAAGGAAATTTGTTGTAGGCCATTTCGGTGAGTAGTGGTTGATTCAAAATCTCGCCGAGTCGAATGGCTATGGATTGATCCAAATTGAAACCATTGATGGCGTCGCGGTATTCCTCTCGCGTTAACAGAAAACAAAACAGGCACATAAAAAGCGCATGTGCACTTTCAAAGTCGATGACTTGAGACCAACGTTTTTCGACCTGGAAATTATTCATATCAATGGGTTTCCAGGCTGACCAGTCCAGAGCAGCCTGACGCTCCATGCCGGTTGGCTCCCAATAGCCCAATTCTCGAAATACTCGAAACAACTCCTGATCATGTTTCACAAAACTGTCTTCACGCATGTCGGCAATTGTTTTGGGATAGAGCCGCAACAATTCAGGCGTTTTTTTGCCGGAATTTTGCGCAAGAAAGTTGAGCAGGTTAGATTCGGTTGTGTAATGACGCAAAATCAGCATATTGGCTTCGTAGCTGACCAGGTGTTTGCAAAACCAACAAATTAATTTTTGCAGAAGTCCGTGGGCGCGAAATTGTGGCAGAGGCAAGCGTTTAAAAAACCAGGTGATGTGTAACAGCAGGGCGAAAAAAAGTTGCAAAAAAGGCCGTACAGTCCAACGAAAGGGATTGTCGAGATCCTTTAACCAAAACTCAACTGCTTCGCGTTCAATCGGAAATGAGTTGTCGTATCTTAGTGCTTCCAGATAAGCACTGCGTTCCTGATTACGCATCAATTTCCTCCAGTTGTAATTGGTACAAGCGAGCGACTACTCGTGCAGTTTTACAAATCCGTCGGCTGTGTTCGACATTTTGGCAAACACGATTTAATAACCTGTAGAGTTTTTGCATATGGGCATCATCATTTTCGCCGTGATACCGCATAAAATTCACAGCATGTTCAAGACCCGTTAGCTGTGCTATTCGTGTGGCCCAGCCCTCAGCCATTTTTTGGCCGAGCCCTTCGATTATCCACATAGCACCGATTAAATCTATTGGGTTAGTCTCGGATGCTTTGTACATTAAAAAGGCGTGTAGTGCTTCTGTGCCGGAATTTCGTTCTGCAGATTGGATATCATCAAGTTGTCCTCCGGCTGCGACGTAATCCCGTTCGAGTGCCTCGTAATCACGATGCTCTTCCTTCGCATGACCTATCACTATAGAGCGCACATCGGAAAAATCGCGATCAAAACTGGATGCACCACGTGTAATCCAGCGCGAGCCTTCGATAACTTGCTGGCGAAGATTTCTCAACAGATTTAAATAATCTTCGCGATCAAAATTGCCTTGTTCAAGACGCTTAATGATGGCGACACGATTGAGATCGCGTTCAAAGTCGAACCAAATGCGCATCAATTCCTGCAAACACTGTTGTGCTTGTTCGTTTAAATTACTTTCCATCAGTTTCATCCACCACCGTTAATTTCATATAGGCGACATTAAAGCGCCCGCTCTCTGGCACCATACAAATAATCGTATCGCCCGTTGCGAAATTCTGAGTGCGATAAAATTCATCGAGCATAATAAAAATGGAGGCGCATCCTGTGTTGCCGCGTGTGTATAAATTGGTGTACCAGCGTTCTTCAGCTATGGCAACGCCCGCCTGGGTCATCAATTCAAATATTTTGCCTTTGAAATAATGTGAAGAAAAATGACAAAGTACATGATCGATTTCTTTTGGCGAGATCAAGCCCTCAGAAATCAAACGCAAAAAACCATCGACACCTAACTTGACGATATTGTCCAACAATCGCACGTCTTGTCGAAGCACTAAAGCACCCGCGCGTTCTGCTTCGGCGTAGCTGTCAAAGTCCTGCCAGGTGCGTTGATCGGTTTGTTGATGAGGCGCGCCCACGCTCATGCAAGTGGGATATGCATCGGCATGCGAATAACTTTTTATCCAATCAATACGAAAGCAACGACCTCGTGCGCGCGTTTCCAATAAACATGCACCTGCACCATCCGATAACATCCAGCGTAAAAATTCTGCATTAAAATCCAGTTCGTCATATTCAAGTTGTTCATAGCGCGTTGATTTAAACAAGCGTGAAACCAGCTCACTGGCAATCACCAGTGCGCTGCTATGTTCATTGCATTTGAGATTTAAATAGGCGTTTTTCATCGCCATTAAACTGCTGGAACAAATACCATGCGTGCTGTGAATTTCAACATCGGGTAATTCCAGTTGTGCTTGTACCATGCTGGCAAATCCGGGCAGCACTCTATCGCCTTGACTGGTTGCGCAGCAAAGTAAATCAATTTTTGACAAGGTCAGTTTTGATTGCTCGATACAATTCATGCCTGCTCTTGCAGCCATTTCTTCATTACTGATCCAGGTTTGTTGCTGCGCGTCAATTGCATAATGACGATTAACTATGCCGTTTGATGCGAGAATCTTTTTTTTCAAACGACTCGGTTTGCCACGAATTTTACCCAGGATATTTTCAATTTCATCATTATCAATTCCCGGCCCGGGAAGAAAATGGCCTGTGCTGGTGATATACACACTCATCTTGATTTCCTTTTTACAGCAACAAGAGTACAACGAAAAAATTCTTCAGCGTAGGGGAACACACACACAATGGTCATAAAGGTCAGATAGGCAGGTAAATAGCCTTCGCCTCCCCAAGGCTCCACCACTCGTTTAAATTCAAATGCCCCAGTCCAATCCAGACTGAAAAGGCGCTGCGCAACGTCCCAATTTAAAATAAAAATGATCGAGAGCATATAAAGCGGGAGCGTGGCGAGATAGCTGTGCGCGTGCATTTCCCAAATACTGATGTGACGCTTGGGGGCTGCGTAGTATACGTCGAAATGGGCGACCAGCTCGTGTAGTCCCCACACCATAATGCACGCAAGTAGAATGCCGACATTCACTTCAAAAAGAATGCACAACAAGATCGGAATCGCAATTTGAATCCCCATGATTGAATGTAAAAAAGATTCGAAAATACCCGAGGTGGATTCAATCTGCGTCGCCCGGTGACAACACCAGTCAACAAAACCCGCAATACCCCATAGCGGTAAAAAAAGAAAAAGCAATAAATTAACAAGTAATTGATTAGTTTCCATAAGCGTTATGATCCGTTTGCAAGAAAGGTCGCCATCTTCTTGGGTTTGTATCCTGCTGTAAAGTAAAGCAGCCAAGCATTGGCTTATTATACTGACAGTTGTAATTCACTCTACTTAAATCATGCGATTCTATTTGGCTATCTTAATAATAGCGGTTGATGGTTTCCACCAACTGCACCGCCAAATTTTTTTGTCTGCAAATAGTATTGCGCCAACACTGATTATCGATAACCCATTGTTGAAACATTGTTTCGATAGATTGCCATACTATTGAAATCGAACCCTGCCGATTCCATCCCAACCAGAAATCACTTATTTTTTCTCGCAATTCTGCAGGAAAATCTTTCGTGTAGAGATCCAAAAAAGCTTGCAGTTTGATCATGTGGGCGTCTTCTTCCTGTTGGTAGATATGCCACACAAAAGGTTTGCCGGCCCAAATAGCGCGTACAAGAGAATCCTCGCCGCGTACAAAATTCAAATCGCATTTTTGCAACAATTGGTCGTATTCCAATTGATTCATAAAAGGAATTGTTTCTAGCGTCAGTGAACCTTTTGTTTGGGATTCGCCGATTGCGAGAGGTTTTTCGAGCAGTGGATTAATTGAATTGACAATTCTGCCTTGTGGAATCAAACAATGAATTTTTCGTTTCCCATTTGCCCAAGCGTCAATCAAGGATTCAATTGCCGAATTTTCATAAGAAAATAAAGACACCAACAACGAGGAGTCGTAGGGTGGGCTAATAGCCCACCGATCCGAAACCGGATTCAACGACATATCTTTCTCATGAATCTCTCTCTCCCTAATTAATCCCCCCGTTTTTTCCGTAAACCCTGGAAAAAAGAAAATTTTCTTTAATCCGGTTTGTGGATGTACCGATTGCATTTGGTGGCAATCTTCCACCCATTTTTCTGCGCTTAAATATTCCAGATTAATCCACACAGGTGCATGGCCGTTTTGTTTGGCGGACACCATGCTCTGCAAATATTCAGACGGGATATCACAAGCAAAGGCTTCAATCACCACATCGGCAGTTTGAATATTTTCAGGGAATTGATGGGGCCAATGGCAGACATTAACTTTTTCCAATAGTTGTTGTGCGGCAAGTTCGGTGTCGGGCCAGATCATTTTCAACGCAGCCAACTCGTCTACCCATAAGCGCACGGTGACTGGGTATTCATTGGCGATTTGGCGAGCCAATCGCCAGCAGACGCCAATATCCCCGTAGTTATCGATCACGCGGCAAAAAATATCCCAGGATTTCATGAATCATCTCGTAGCAAGAGGACAAGACGCGTATTATGCACCACCTTATGATCCGCAAACAGGCAAGCCCATGACCCCTTCTCATTGGTCAACGAAAGTTGATACCACCGAATTAAAAAAAATCTGGCAAATTTACAGCGACAATCGCCCCTTACCGTTTTTGGATAAATGGTTAAAACACGAAGGTAAATTTAATCCGGTGTTGCGTCAGTTTTCCGTGGTGCATCAATTAATTATTGCATCCGCGATGATGGATGCTTTGCGTTTTATGCAGTTGGCGCATGCAATGGAATTGTTATTTCAACAAAAAATAACCAAGGCTGGCCTTGTGGAGTGGGATAAAAACTGGACGGTTGCCGAACTGGATTCTTTTCCCAATCAATACTTATGGTTTTGGATAGTGGTAAGAACAGGTGGTGATGTTCGACAATTTTCTGTTAAAGACTATTCCCGGCGCGAAAGTTTTTTACAGGATTTTTTTGCCAATCGACAAGACGATTTATTGTCAGTTGAAAATTTACTCTGGCACGGCTTAAGACCAGGTTGGAAAAATTTGTTATCAGCAAGACGCGAACAAAATCAATGGACAGATAAACAATTGCAGGAATTTTTGGAAAAGAAAAATCAACAAGCTCCTGTCTGGCTGCGGATTCAAAAAAATGATGATTCAGAAAGTTTAAAGAATTCTTTATTAGCTCAAGGTGTTGAAGCCATAACAGATGCACAAGGCAATATTGGTTTACAAGGTGGGCTGGGCATAAACACCACTGAAGAATATCGCAAAGGCCAAATCGAAATTCAGGATCTCGCCAGTCAATTAATTGCCAAACAAGTCGCTGCAAAACCGGGACAAAAAGTATGGGATGTCTGTGCCGGTGCGGGCGGAAAATCCTTAGCCATTGCCGTCCCCATGAATAATAAAGGGATGTTATTAGCAACCGATATTCATCAATACAAATTGGATGAATTAAAACGCCGCGCAAAAGTGGCGGAATTATTTAACATTCGACAATTTTTATGGAATGCCGATGAACCATTGCGCTTACCCAAAGAAGTCGCCCAACAAAAAGGTTTTGATTGGATTCTGGTAGACGCTCCATGCTCCGCCTCCGGCACCTGGCGCCGCAACCCGGATGCTCTCTGGCGTTTTTCTGAAGAAGACACGCAAGAATTAATTCAACTCCAACAAAAAATATTGCATCAAGCACAATTTTCGCTAAGAGAAGGCGGCCATTTGGTTTACGCCACTTGCAGCTGGCAAGTCAGCGAAAACGAAGATCAAGTCGCTGCATTTTTACAACAACATCCGCAATTTACTTTAGTGAAACAAACTACTTTGGGATCGCCGGAATTGAATTCGGATACTATGTTTGTGGCGGTGATGAAGAGGGCATAATTTATGTACATGCCATAAGGGAGATTATTAATGCAATAGATTTTTGCTAGTGGGTGTATAACTTAAAAGCTAAAACTCTTGCCAAGAAAATTTAATTTTATACTGACTTTGGGTGCAGGCGTCTATGTGGTGCCGTCTGTTAGCTCTACCGGACTTCACTTCAATATCTCACCATCAATCGTAACCACGGCATCACTATTTTGGTCATAGGGAATGATCAACTTTACTTTTTTCCTGATCCAAGCGATATGGTGATATCCATTGATCTTGGTGGTGCACCGAAATCATCAGTAATTAATTCATGAATAACATCAACACCGCTCGTATCACCGTAATAAATATCTTGTAAGCTACCATTTACAAGAGGAAGCGACAGCTCAAAGTTTTTCATAATCTATCTCAATATTTCCATCGTTTCTAATTTTTGGAATGGTACCCTGTGATATTTTTATATTTATTTTCTAAATGAGATTGAGACTTGGAGCTTACTGATGCAGCTGATTTTGATTCGACTCGGTCATTTTTAACAATGAAGTTTACGTTTGAATTGTATCTAATTGCTTCTTTGACTGCTGTTTTAGCTTTTCGGGTACTGTGATCTGATGCAGATACCCCATTATGAATAGCTGTATAGGATCTACCATGATCACTTTTAACTACGAACTTACCTGTAGCAGAATCTCGGTTCGAATATTTGCCTACTCTTAGCTTTTTCATCGCTGCTCTCCAGAATTTTGTAGCATGTTGAGGGGGCTTTTGCTTGAAGAATAGACTATCTCGGGACCTTTTTCCCTTAAATTTAGGGTTGAAACCTTTCCGACAGACTCCCAAGCATCATCGTCTCTAATCCGGTAGTACGTAAGAGTTGGTTCATTACCATAAACGTCAAACACTAGCCCAAGAGGGACGTACCTTTTTGTAACCAAATATCGATTTAAAGCCCGCCTACTCGTTTCTTGTCTGTCCAAACTAACAAGCAATAAATGTACCTTATACCCCTTTTCCAAAAGAGCATCCCTAATATCTCTTACTGAATCACAGCTACTCCCAATTTTGGGTATAACCATATTGTGACCTTTGGCAATACAAAATTCAAATAAGTTAAACTCATTCTCATATTGAGCATCGGTCGAACCAAAAGTAATAAGCGCGGATTCTTCATGCACTATGGATGCTCCAAATTCATGACCAAACTCTGGGATTTTTCTTTTGGAAAAATCGCTATCTACTATGTAAGCGCCGTACATTTCTGCAATCTTATTTGCTAAAAAAGATTTTCCTGATGCAGGAGATCCCGTTACTAGAAATGCTTCACGTTTTGACTGTATAGGAGAATTAGGTTTTGCTCCGCCATTACCTAAAGTAATCGACTCATCATCGTCAAGTCGATGTAATTCTATTAATTCATCGAATATTTGTCGCCTTAAATTCACTCTTTTCTCATCGTCTTTAAATAGAGGCCGCCTATTTTCTTTACTCTTCAATGTGGACTTCAGTTCCATGCTTTCTAAGAGCCTTTCCGCTTTCATCACATGCGGAGCGGCCTCATCTGCTTTTTCTTCACTTATATCTAAAACTTTTGTGAGAAAATTAAATGCCAAATCATTATTATTTAGTGGTCTTGCAAAATTTACTGACAATTCCGATGTCCTCTTTTTAAACTATTTGGAAATGTAACGCCGAACCAAGCAACTGTTAATTTATATAAAATCAATAAATTAAAATTCACATCGAAATTAAAACGGAGATCAACAGTGGTGCGATTAATTGTAAATATACAGCCTTGCTATTTTGTTAGTTAAGAGAATTCGGCAAGTTGTATGGGCGAGAATACCTTTGTCATTTGAGCTATGCAATAGATGAGTGTTTCGATTGACTCAGAGCAATCAATTCCGGCCTTTCTGGAAGATCTTGCGGTAATTTGATATCCCATACCAATCCCCATTTTGATAATTGACGAAGCACCCACCAGCCGGGATCGATTTGGTTTTTGTGAATTCCGAGTTTGGCTGAACCGGGAAATGCATGATGGTTGTTGTGCCAGGATTCTCCCATTGAGAGAAATCCGAAGAGTGGTAAGTTGTGGCCTTGTACTGCCGCGCCTTCGAGGTGCCAATCGCGTTCGCCTTCATTGTGTGCGTAGTAGCCGACTAACCAATGGCCGGTGACTGAAACGAATATTCGTGCGGAAATTCCCCAGATAACCCAGCTCAATCCGCCTAAATAAAAAAATAAAATTGCCCAGGGGAGTTGTTGCAGCATCCAGGTTTTTTCGAGGAATTTGTAACCGGGTGTTTCAATTTCTTTTTCTAACACTAATTCAGGAGGGCGATCCAGAATTAAATCGCAATGTAATTGCCACCAACCATCTTTCACAATATTTTCGCCATGGCGTAAATAACGATGACATTGTTTTTTACGTTGCGCCCAATCGCGTAAATCGTGTTGCCATATCATTCCATAAGGGCCAGCCATGCCGACCAGTACACCCAGGTGAACAAAAAAATATTCCATCCATTTCGGGCATTGATAACTGTTATGAATTAAACGTCTGTGCATTCCTAACGAGTGACCCAGACATAAAGTGATCATGGTGAATCCAACAAATAGTGCGAAACCACTCCATGAAAAATAAATTACACCGCCGATAATCGCGATTAACGCATGGCTTAGATACCAAATGGATTTAACCGGTGACCAGGTTACGTAACCTTGCAAGCTTGAAGTGGTATTGGATTCTTTTATTCTGTGTAGATCATGCTCATGGTTCATGTTTGTTTCCTTACATTATTTGATTGTTGAACATTGATATATTTTTGGTTGGGTGTTCGTTTAACGTTAATTTAATCAATACCAGACTGCAGATAATTGGAATTACGAAGACAGCCATTACGATTGAAAATCCAGTACCAAGCACCATGAAAATATTGAGTATGGCAAGGCTTAGCATTCCCGTATAAAGACATCTCATCGTATCTTTATTGGCAGGTTGATAACCACGTCTGTAAATATGATTCACCATTAGAATCACACCAATTAAGCCCACTCCTCCCATAAATAACAAAATTATTGAAGGTATGAGAAACATAAATGAAGACATATCACCCGCGAATGAATCCATATAAGAAGCCGTCAGCATAACCACGGCCAAACTCCAGAGCAGTGTTACCGGGACAAAACAAATTAGCACCATTACCAGAATTGCTGCGAAACCTAATTTAGTTGGCATAATTTTTCCTCACATAAAAACCAATCGGTGAGGGTAGGTTAGGTGGCGTGAAGGGGTAAAACTTCCAGAAAGATAAAATTGGATCAGATTTTTGTGGGGTTAAAAAAATTCTTTTGGATTCAGGTAGTTATGGAGTTACGAAATTATAAAAGTGGAGTTTGAAAAAGACCCCCAGCCTTGAGCATGAAAATCTAAAACAAGACCCCACCCTAACCCTCCCCTTGCCAGGGGAGGGGACTAGCTCCTCCCCCTGGTACAAATTGCAGGAGCAATTTGCACAGCGAAGCTGCCCGAAGGGGAAACCATAAGGACTGGTTTCTGAACGGGGAGGCTGGGAGGGGGTCTATCAATCCTCACCCATCCCCAACCGCTTACGAAACTGCCCCGGTGTTTCACCCGTAATTTCTTTAAAGGCGGTATAAAAATTGGATTGGGAACTGAAACCCACATCAAGCCCGATTGAAAGAACTGAAGCTTTGGGTTGTTCGACCAATTGTACTTTGGCGTCGGCTATGCGGTATTCGCGGACCAATTGCGAGAAGCCCTGGCCGTGATGTGAGTTGATCAGTTCGGATAATTGGTGGTTGGAAATCCCCAATTGCGAGGCTAATCCCGACAGGCTTAGTTCTGGATCTTTATAAGCTCTTTGTGTTTTGAGAATTTGAATGAGTTGGTCGTTGAGTTTGGGTGTATCCAGATTTTTCAGGGTCGAGCTGGCGTAGCGCATGGCCACCACTTCCTGAGCTTTTTGGGTGAGATCAGGAAAGCGCAACAACAGGTAAACCATAGCAAGCAAACTAAAACCTATGAGGTTGGAGTAGGTGAAAACGAATATCTGTTCTTGCAGAATAGCGGCTGACAAACCGGCGATCAGTATCAAGACTGCGATGATAGAGAAACTGACAAATACACCCATCTCCAATTGAAAAAATTTGCGGCTGTCTTTTAATTGATAAAGCTGCCAACAAATCAACAATGAATAAACAGTACCGAACACAAATGCAATCGGAATTACAAACTTAACTGGAATAAATAGCGGCAGGATTACGGGCAAAAACAAAAAATAGAAACGGAAACTTTCCTGATTGGGCTGCAAGAATGCGCGACTGAATAAATAAAAACTGGTGGTGGCGATAAAAAGTGTGACTCCATAGGCTTCGCTATTAAACAAGAGCAATTCGTCAGTCAAACTTAAATAATGAAAAACTTGCAATGCCGCCAAACCCAGTAACATCAATAACATGGACAATTTTGCAAAAACGGTTGGCAAAAGTGCATCGGCTTTATGAAAACCAATCACAATCAAAAGCAAACAACTGACGGTCGAAAAACCTGCGTTGAAAATTGTCAAAAGATTAAAGGTGTATTCCATATGAAATGCAGTCACTCAGGTTACAATTCTTCTACCACTCTAAATCCAACATTTTCTTGTGTCATTTCCGGTGGGTAATAATCGCGTGCATAATTGGTAATACGTCCGGCGTCATCTTTTGTGGAGCCGCCTCTCACTACGCGGCGGCTGCATTGTTTCATTTGGTATGCAGAACCATCATTGGGATGTTGTTTGAAATCAACGGCGTAACAGTCTTCTACCCATTCGGCAACGTTGCCCGAGGTGTCGAAAAGATTAAATGGATTGGCTTCGTAAGATCCAACCGGTGCGGTTTTGCTGCCGAATAATCCGGAATATTGACTGTTACAACCACGGCGACAATTGGCTCTGTCACGTGAGCCGTTAATATCATTGCCCCACCAGAAATCCGTTGTTGTATTGGCGCGAGCGGCAAATTCCCATTCGGATTCTGTCGGTAATCGATATTTTTTACCGGTTAATTTGGAAAGCCAGAGTGTGTAAGCCTTGGCATCATCCCAACTGACATTGATTGCGGGACGAGTGTCGCGTCCCCATCGATTATCACTGGGTAAACTGCGCCCGGTATCTTTTGCGAAATGATCGTATTCTGAAAAAGTAATTTCATGTTGGCTGATAGAAAAACTTTTCACTGTGACTTGATGCACAGGTGAACTGGTTGAATCCTGATTGGAACCCATTTTAAAACTGCCACCCGGAATCTTAACCATGAGTGGTTTGGTTCTGGCAACAGCCCGGGTGGTTTTTTTGGCAGCAACCGAAGAGGTATTGCTGATTTCTTTTTTAAGCAAAATAAATTGCACATTCATGTCGTTATCATTAATTGTGATCCAACGATTCTGGGTTTCGTAACCGTCATGACTGACTTCCAAATGATATTTTCCGGATTTCAGCAAGACACCATCTGTATAAACATCCCGAACATTTAATATGCGTACTGCTGCTTTGGCAGGTTCTCTGGTAATGGTTAACGCAAAAAGTGGTGTGCTGCTGGAAGATGAAACCGAACTGGATGACGATTTTTTTATCGAAGAACTGCTTGATTTTATGTTGCTTGATTCTTGTGAACTTAAAGAGCTGCTGCTCGCAGATGTGTGACTGGATGAAATGGAATTTTCTATTGATGAGCTGGAAGACGACACCAGAGCTGTTGTGTCCGAATCGGGTAGTACACCTTGGGAAGAGAGCGTATTCCAGTAAATACCAAATGCGCCCCAACCGATTAACAACAAAACACCAATTGCAAGCCAACGGATTTTTGTTGAATGATGGGTTAGAAAATCATGATTAACCTGGGTTCTTAATTCATTTCGCGCACTGGCGTCCTGTGCTTCTGATTCCAGATAATACTGTTCAAGATCAGTTGCCGTTTTTAAATAAAAACCACTGGTTTTTGACCAGCGCAAACGTTGTAATTTTTGCCATCGCCAATAAATAGCTCGCGCAATCACTTGCATCAATTGTGTAAATAAATTACCGACAGTTGCATCGTTTGTGTTGGGTGAAAGTGTCGGTTTACGTCGGGTCATTTCCAGATTTTCAATCGCAGCGACCAAATCTTTTCCGCGCTGAAAACGCTGTTGCGGATCTTTTGCCAATAATTTATCGAGCAGCGGTTGGTAAATAGAATAAGTTGTGGGTAATTTCGGTAAGGGCGCGCTGATATGTTTGAGCGCAACAGTAACGGCCTCATCACCTTGATAGGGGAGGGTACCGGTTAATAATTCAAAAAATACAATTCCCAAACTGTAGAGATCCGAACGGCCATCAACATTCACTCCTTTGCTTTGTTCGGGACTCATGTAATGAGGTGTGCCCACAACTGTGCCGGCATGAGTCATACGTGAGCTCATGGAAATGCCTTTGGCAACTCCGAAATCCGTTAGCACTGCTGTATTGTCCGCGCGGAATAAAATATTTTCGGGTTTTATATCGCGATGTATGTAACCTTTTTCATGTGCATGATCCAGTGCACTGGCAATTTGTTTCAACATGCCCAGTGCTTCTTCACCGGTGATGCCGTTGATCATTTTTTCATGCGCTGATCCATTGGGTAAATAATCCATCGCAATGTAATTGAGTCCCTGATGATGGCCAATGTCATAAACAGAAACAATATTGGGATGGGATAATTGTCCAACTATAGTGGCTTCAGATTGAAAACGCTCGCTAAAAGCAGGGTCAGTATTTAACAGGGGGTTCATTACTTTGAGCGCAACAATTCGCCCGACACTGATTTGAATTGCCAGGTAAACAGTGGCCATGCCACCTTGATTGATTTTGCGTATTACCCTGTAACCGGGAATCTGTAATGCCATAACTCGTTAACTGAATTGATCAAAAAAATAAATGGAAAATACTGAAAATTAATAACGCTATTGTTGCACCAAATAAACCGGCATCAAGATAAGGTTTGCCGGTGAGATGCGGAATCCACTGTTGTACCGAAAGCCAAAATGGATGCGGTCTTAAAGGGGATTCAATAATTTGCAATGTAATATTGTCGTGTCCGCCGTTGGTTAACGCGGCATGTAAAAGTTGATCGACTGCGGTCAAACTGTTATCGGACAAGGAAAGTATTTGTGCAATAGTGTCGTCATTCATTTCATCCGTTAAGCCATCGCTGCATAATAAAATCCATTGATTAAATTGCCACTGGCCTTGTATGGCATCAACACTGACTTGATCCAACTCCTGCATGCCCAAACATTGGGTAATGATATTTTTTTCAGGATGAATATCCGCTTGTTCAGGTGTTAGCACGCCTTTTTCGACAAGCATTTGTACATAAGAATGATCAGTGCTGAGACGTTGCAGTCGCCCGCCTTTATGATCGGGAGTCCAGAGATAAGCGCGGCTGTCACCAACCCAGGCAACGGAAAAATTTTTGTCGCGGGATTGTAAGGCAACAACGGTTGAGCCCATGCCAATAGCACCAATTCCCGAAGCAGCCGATTGTAAAATTGCCTGATGTGCAGCCTGAATAATGGTTTTTAATTCAGCACCGGGATTGGATTGAATTTGTTGGGCGACAGTGTCTCTGACAATTGCACTGGCGACTTCACCCGCTTCGTGACCACCCATACCATCAGCAACCAACCAAACTCCCGCCTCGGGTAAACAGAGGTAAGTATCTTCGTTGTTGTCGCGCAACAAACCGGGGTGGCTGGTTGCAGAATATTCCGGTGGTGAAACAATCATATGTCGATATGCAGCCTTGTCTTCACGGCTTCAGCCCAAGCAATTCAATAACTAGCAATGCTAGTGCAATTTCCGTAACAACACCAATAGCCGCCCGGAAAATTGCGACAACCATTGTCTATTTATTACAAGCTACGAATATCAAAATTCAGTGATTTTGCCTGAGCTAATAATTCATTGTGTGTAATCACTGCACTGCTGGCTTTTTCCGGGATCAGATAATGAGCAGCGACTCGCTGCAAATCAGCAATAGTCACGTTTAAAATTTGTTGTCTGGTTTTTTCGCGTTTTTCGCGCGTACGTCCAAATAATTCGGCATGAAAAGTACTTTTAGCTTCGCCTGCGGGTGATCCGGGTTTATCCATGCTGCCAATCACACCCAATATGGCCTCTTCAAGTGATTGCGCCGAATGTTTTTCATTCATAAGCCAGTCGATTGCGCGATCAAAATCGGCGAAAGTTTCAGTAAAACGGGGATCGCGATAAGAATAAAAGCGAAATGCACCCGATTGATGATCTTGTCCTGCGCCACCGCCATAAGCACCGCCTTGTTCACGAATTGCCCGGTGCAAATAGCCGTTGCGTAAAAAACCACCCAGCACTGTCAAGGCTGCTGCGTCTGAATGATCAGCGGCAACAGTTGGATAGGCTTTTGCGCAGAAATTAACCTGAGTGTTGGTGATCCAGGCCTGATGAATTTGTTCCTGAACCGGACGATGCTGGAAGGGAAGGAAATGATTGTCTGCTTCGGTTGGCTGCCAACAAGCTTGCAAGCTTTGATAATAATCTTGCATTTTTTCATCGTCGCCAATTAATAAAAATTGTTTGGGCGCACGTCGGATTTTGTCGTGAATAGCAGCAAGTTCGCCAACAAATTTTTCAAGTGCTGCGGAATCCTGTAATGATTGATCCAATTTTTTGAGTTGGCTGATGGATTCCATACCGCTGAGTTGATGTGAAATTTTTCCAACGGGGCTCATACCTGAACAGGCCGTTGTCATGGCCAAACTATGCCCGTGGCCAGTAATACTTTGTTCGCGGCGTGCGCGTTGTTGTGTCATCAATTCATGAATGCGTTCATGTTCATCGAAGCGGACTTTTTCAAGTGTGTCCAGCATCAATTGATTCATGGCCTTATGTTGTCGAGCCAGCGCTTTGCTGGAGATTGTTAAATAGGCATCACACACCTGAATATCATTTCCCGGTGAACGAATGCTTGAAAATGCATTTAATGAACCCACCACACTGGCTTGCAATTGTTGTGTTTGTAAATAATCTTTATCACCAATACCGACTTCGGTGAGTATTTGGCAATAGTGCGGCAAATAAGTCAGTTGTTGTTCCGACAAATCGGGTAATTTCATGACTAATTGTTGATACACAAGGCCGTTAGTGCCCGCACTATAACGACGCAGTGGAAACTGATTCACTGTTTCATGGCTGCCCGGTGTGTAATGCAATTCTGCTGGAACATCGGCCAGTGTCACTTTCGGCAGAATACTGTCGTCGTCAACTTGTTGCTGTCTTTGTTGTAAATCTTTTGCGCGTTGAATAATAAAATCTTGTTGATCACGGGTTAAATGTTGTTTGATATTAGCCAGACGATTTTTTTCTGCTGCTTTTTGTTCATCGGCAAATTGAAGATCAGGCCTGAAGGTCAAACGTACACGATGTTTGTTGTTGAGCAGCCATTTGTTAATTAACCGGGCAACGAAATCAGGAGCAGCCACTTTTTCACGCAGTTTTGTTAATGCTGTATCCAAATCCATCAAGGCTACTGCATCACCTCTGTGTGTAGCGGCAGTTAAAGCCTGTAAAATCAGCTGTAAACCATAAGGATATCCGTCGCCGCCAATTTCACGTTGTGACAATTCCAATTGGTGCAGTGACGCTTCAATTTCTTCTTTGGCAATCCCTTTTTCGACAATGCTGGAAAGTGTTTGCAAAATAAATTGCTCTACTTTTTCAGCATCTTCCCGCACACAACCTTCAAGCCCACACACAAAAGCCAATTCACGCGATGAATCGTCAAGGCCACATAAAGGCGAGGGTGCTTCACCCAATTCGGTTGTTTCCAATGCGTGTTGCAAGGGTGATGCGCTGTTGTCCAATAATAAATTGGACAGAAGTTGCGCTTCCAGATAATCATCCAGATTGGTGGTTTTACCTAACAACCATCCCACAACATGATGGGTTTTGTGTTCAATATTTTCTTCCGAGTCAACCGGGTAGGCTTCTTCAATGGCAATCGGTGAAAAATAACGTTTTTCATCTTCAACCTGAATAATTTGATTCAGTTTTTCAAAATGTTGTAAGGCTTGTTGCTGGAATTTTTGCTGATGCACAGCGGCTGGCGTATTGCCGTATGTCATGAAAATAGAATTGCTGGGGTGATAATGTGTGCGATAAAAATCCAACAATTCCTGATAAGTTAAATCAGTAATATGTTCAGGATCACCACCGGAATTGTAATGATAAGTGGTAGTAGGGTAGAGATATTTGCACAAGCTTTGCCAGAGTTGAGAGGTTACTGAACTCATAGCGCCTTTCATTTCATTGTAAACAACGCCTTTGAACACCAAATCAGAATCCGGGTTTTCCGGTTCGGCAAATTCCAATCTATGACCTTCCTGCGCAAAATCCAATTCATTAAGCCGTGAAAAAAATACAGCATCCAGATAAACATCCAACAAATTATTAAAATCTTTCAGGTTTTGACTGGCGAAAGGGTAGGCCGTCCAATCGGAACTGGTAAATGCATTCATAAAAGTATTGAGTGACCGCCGCACCATCATAAAAAATGGATCGCGCACCGGGTATTTTTTGCTACCGCACAAAGCCGTGTGCTCAAGAATATGCGCAACCCCTTTCGAATCCATAGGCAAAGTACGCAAGGCCACCAGAAAAACATTTTCATCATTATTCGCCGCCAAATGAATATGCTGCGCCCCGGTCTTTATATGGCGGTATTCTTCAAGCACACAATGTAAATGTGTTAAGGGTTCTTTACGTAATAATTCGAAATCAGGGCATGTCATAAAATCAGTTTTCCATAAAAATCAAAGGCTTGTGCAGTGTGGCAGCATTTATTGCGATTGGGAAGTTGTGGTGTATAAATTATGTACCGATCCACAAATAAAAACGGCAGTCAAAGCTGCCGTTAGAAAATGCACGCTGTGCAGGTATCAGAAAATAGCAAAACCATTTAACGGCATGTTAAATATTCAAAATATAATGCGCGTATATTTGTTTTTCTGCTTTGGTTTTTGCATCCTGGAAAATCTTTTTATCTTTGTGCCATACAATTTCATTATTGCTTGAGTTGCCATCAACTCTTGAATTTGAGCTGGGTCGCAATTATCAAGAGGGTGGCGCATAAATTGTTGTTGTTGTGGTTGGGGAGTGAAAGATGAAGTTTTATCAAATGTCGGACAAAATACTTTTGGAAACGTGGGATGGAAAGGAGCGAGCCGTTATATTCAAGAGAAGCCACGATTTTATGCAAACCAAAACGGGTAGTTTATTTGTTGACTATACCGATAACGAAAATGGTGAACCTTTCAAAGGCGCGCTCATTTGTGATTTGGATGATGAAGATCAAACAGGCATTTTGCCTACAATCTTTATGTCCCCAGCGCTCATTGGTACCAAACAGTTTTATCAGGATCTGCGCGCAATCGGTGTTGATAACATAGAAGTGCATCCAGTTGTGATACACGATCATGTCAACAACAAAGTGATTAATGATTATGTTGTTTTGAATATAATTGGGCGTGTGTCCTGTGCTGTTATGGATGAATCGGATTACGAACAGTTAAACGATGCTGCGAGTCCAGATCAGCCAAATGAATCCATGAATTTTATAAACGACCTGGTTATCGATAGCCAAAAAGTAGGTGACCTGGATTTGTTTTTGGTTCACGAAGACACCAATTGCATTCTCGTCAGCGAACGGGTTTTTCAACATCTCAAGAGTAAAGGATACGACGACATTTATTTTGAAGAGGTCAGGCAGGTTTAATTTCACTTCGTCATCCCCGCAAATATTCACCATGTCATATTTCGCAAGCCCTTCCAAAACACCGTTTTGCCCTGTTCAAGGATGATACTTAACGGAACACCGTAACAAATCACAGACTTATGTGTAACCAATATTTCGTTCCATGATTCAGTTATCTTGACCTCAAAAGGGTTGATGTTCAGTATGTGCGCAAGGATTTGCGACTAATAAAAATTAAACCCGCAATCTGTCGATAATATTGGTATTGGCGTCTTCGGTCTTTGCTCTCGCGATGCGAGTGAGGTGTGTTGTTTACACGGCTTAATATTTTAATAAACATAAATTAACTATTAAGCACAATCATCGATGTATTACCAAGGTATCAAAAAATGAAGTTAAAAAAACTATTTCGATTGAGTCAGTATGTAGCCTTAAGCGCTGCATCAAGTTTGTTTGCGACTGGATTGCAAGCCCAAACATTGGGTTCAAACCTCGCCGTTACAGGGCCATCAGCAGGTGCAGATGGTTCAGGTTTTGACAACACAAAACTGGTGCGCGATGGCAACACAGCCAGTATTTCTGTAGCTAAAGGCACAAGCAATCAACGTGTGTCCATTAAGTGGGGTAGTGCTGTAACCTTTAACAGAGTGATTCTGCGCGAATCCGGCAGCAAGATTACTTCCTGGCAATTGGTGGATAACGATAGCGGTACTGTCTACGCGACCGGTACAACGATAGGCGCTGAAAAAATTGTTGATTTGGGCAGCCGTACTTCTAAAAAAATCAATTTGATTGTAAGTGCGTCCAGCGCACCAGGCATTGCAGAATTTGAAGTCTACAATGTAACCGGTACGACAACGTCTACAAGCTCTTCCAGTTCAAGGTCATCAAGCACTTCAACTGTTTCCAGTTCAAGATCATCAAGCATTTCAACTGTTTCAAGTTCAAGGTCATCAAGTACTTCAATTATTTCCAGTTCAAGGTCATCAAGCCGTAGCTCGTCTTCATCTAGCAGTAGCTCGTCTTCATCTAGCAGTAGCTCGTCTTCATCCAGTCGTAGCTCATCTTCAGTTGTCAGCAGCAGTGTTTCATCCGTTGCAAGCAGCCGCTCTTCTTCAGTTGCCAACAACACCAGCTTGAGTGAAGACTGTATTCGTTTGGCAACCAACCCATCGGTTAACTGGCGTGATACTTCATTGAAGACGGATCAGGAAATTGTTTCCTGTCTTTCGAAAACCCTGGGTACTCCGGTTGGATATGGCGAAAAAGCACTGGGCGGTTTTGATCCAAACGGCAACAGCAAACTGACTGTTATCACCAAAAACTCCAGTGTTTCAGTTGAGCAACAATTGTTGGATGCCATTACAGGTGAAGCGCATAACTGGATCGTATTCGACAAAGTGCAATTCGCTCAACCCAGCGAAATTGGTATGTACCGCCTGGGTTGTAGTAACCCAACAGTGCAGTCGATTTTAGGTTCGACCCAAGAGGAATGTGTCAACTACAAACAGTGGTGTAGCAAAAACGGTGTGAGTGAAGCCAACTGCGTTGCGCAATTCTTTAACACTGCCATGAACAAATCCAATAACCCAATTCGCAACCCCGTTATAGGTTCTAACAAAACCATCGACGGTCGAGGTAGTGAGGCTTACTTCTTGTTCAGCGGTTTTGCGATTGGTAAAGATATGACCGGCACGCCGACACAAACAGCGAAAAGCGTGATCCTGACTCACTTAAGCTTCAAAGGTGCGGGCCATACTGAAGACCATTATTGCGATCCGGATATGATTCGCTCAACAGGTGCATCAACGGATATTTGGATTCACAAAAACACCTTTGATACCACAGGCGACTCTGCATTTGACGTAAAAGTTGGCGCACACAACGTCACTATGTCATTTAACCGTTTGGTGAATGTGAAACGCGCCGTGCTGCATGGTTCCAGTGATAGTCACACTATCGATAAACAAATTACAACCACTATGCACAACAACGCATTTGTTACTACTGACGATAGCTACAAGTTGTTAGGCAACACTTTGCGTCGCGTACCACTGTTGCGTCATGGTAAAACCCACATGTTCAATAACGTGTTTGTTAACTATCGCAACCAAATTTTGAGTTTGCGTGTAGGCGCCAGTGCGTTGATGGAAGACAGTGTATTTATGGTTAATTCAGTGCATCAAGAGAAGAGCACAGTTGAAGCTTCACTGACTGAAATCAGCAATAATTTGTTTAAAGATATCAGTGATGGCAGCTTCCGAAATGACCGCAACTTTTTGTGGTTCGGTAACGCGACTTGCGATTTAACCAGCACCACCAAAACTGCGTTGACTGCAACCAATGGCACAGTCGCGGATCTTGCAAGCAACTACACCACTGCATCACAAAACATGATCACCAAGTGGCGTTTACCTGCTGGCCAGGATCTGGTTAATTACGTGATAAAAACCGCTGGAAAACACGGCGAAACCCCATACAACTCACCACTTGCTGGTGACATTTATTACGTATTGGGTTTAAGCAGACCTGCTTGCCAAAACCGTTAATCCCCTCCCCAAAAGCCCAGCCGTTCGGCTGGGCCATTCAATCATTAAAAAGAACACAAAAAACGCGTTCATTGTTCATCATAAGAATCGCTCTTGTAGCCCGTATGAAGCAAAGCGTAATGCGGGGATTTTCGTGATTTTATTTTTTACAAAAACTGCCAACATTTCGTTTCTGCATTCTTTGACGTTGGTTAAAAATATTTCCTCAATTGCATTCTTGTTAGCGAACATTTTTTTGAAGAGGTGAGGCAGATTTAATTTCACTTCGTCATCCCCGCGAAGGCGGGGATCCAGCTGTTTGCATGTTGAATAGTGTTATTTTTTTTGATTTTTGATTTCAGCCAAGAGCGGACATTCGTTAATACTACTGCCTCCAGTTATTCTATTGACCCAATAATCATACAAATCATTCGTGATTGAATCAGGCAATGAACATTCCGAAGGCGTTGATTATAGATATTTCGAATTTAATCGCTAGGCTTTGGACTACAAAAGTCAATGGAATCAATGGTGAGCTGATTTTCAGCAGAGCTGGAATTAATTAATAAACTGAATACCAACTTATTTCGAAAAGCAGTTAATCTCAGAGGGATATAAAAATTAGATTCTCGGGGTTTTCTCTTCTCCCATATTTTTGTTCTTCGAAAGCTGTTCAGTTCCAACGAATGGAAGCCTTTGCTATAAAAACTAAACCCTCGAATGCCTATACATACAGTTTTTGAAGATAGATAGGGTGAGTCCAAGGACAAAATGATCTCAATAGGACTATTTTCGGATGTGGCGTTATCAAAAATAACACTCAATATTCTTTTGTCATCCGTCGTGGTTTGAGAACATTTAATGTTAGGACTAACCACATTGCAGTCTACAAATTTCCATGGTGATTGCATAAAATCCTCCTATTTTCCAGAGGAAAAGAATTTAGATAAGTAGCGACCATCTATACTTATTCCCACAACATTTTCGTCGTTCCAGGTTTCTTTTGTAGGAATAGTGTTTGCGGCTCCGGAAAATTGATCTCCAATTTTATAACCATCCAATACATTAACTTTCTTCCATAGTTTGCTGTACGTGAGATTAATTCCTGATGCCAATTCAAATGTCAATCCAATACCCAGTAAATCTTCTGGTTTACTTAAACCAAAAGTGAATCCAAGGCCAACCCTGTCAAAAAATTGATTATCATTTAATAAATCTCGTCCTAAATATGAAGAATCTTTTTTGGTGAAGCTTGAGATGTAATGAGGAAGTCCATACAGCACCAAGCTGCCAGTATAAATTGGATGTTTTACTTCTTCTTCTTTCTCGGCGCGAATAACAGTGCCGTCACCATAGTCAAATGTCGTATAGGTTTGATCATTTAAGGAGGTACGGACTATACCTATTTGAAAAGTCGCACGATATCGTTCTTGCTGTGCGATATTTTGTTCGTAAATTGTTTTACCTTTGCTTTTTACAATTAATTTATTCTCTAATGAATCACAGCTATATATTGTTGGCTCCAATGAAATTTTAGAGGTCTGAACTATCTCATCTGTTTCGTCGTTCACGGGCCTAAAGTAGGAAACCGGTTTACATGCATCAAAATTAATCGTGACGTCTCCTGTAGTAGCGATGTATATATCATCACCCACCGCAAGCCTGCTATTGTTCCTGTAGGTTTTTGAGTTGCCTAATAGTTTTCTTGGATAGTACTCATAAAAACACAATTGGTTTTCATCAAAAATGAATACCGAAGATCCCACATAATACTTGACATCACTTTTGACTTGTTTCTGAAGATTTTGGATCGCGTCGCTATTGCTATCACACTTTACTATAGGGGGAGTAGAGGGCTCTTGCGCCTTCACGTCAATTGGATCTGCGTCTGAATTGGGTATGCCCAATTTACAATTTTTATAACTGCCAGCACCTGCTGCCTCATAGAGTAAATCGCTTAGTGAGGCGAGTTTATCCAATTTATCTGCTAACGCCCAACTATACTCCTTCTTAAAATTTGGCTCACAGCTCAAATAAAAATGTTCCGGATTTTTGCTATTCTCCTTTGAATACAGTTCATTTAATGCGACAAGAAATGGTTTGTTTTCCGCATATAAACAACAACTGGTAGTTAATCCAAGAAATGCCAACGTTATTCTAAAGCTATATTTGTTCATGAATCATTCCTCTAAATTAATTGAATTTTCCCGCTTTCTAATAAAAATCGTATCGGCATAAAAATTGATCTATTATTAAAAGCACCGATTAATAATCCCCATAAATTTTGGTTTTCATCTACAAGTGCTGCGCCAGAGTTTCCTTTAACCGTAACTCGATCAGTAGATATAACTTGGTCATATGAGCAATTAGTGTTCTCATCATAGAAATATGCACATACCGATCTGCATTTCGTTTCTTTGAAATAAAATGGTTCAATAGCAACATAGAGTTTTTTTCCAACATCTTCTATTTTTGTTGCGTCATAAAATCCCTTCCACAGAGGAAGTTTGGGGTAGTCTAATTCATCGATTATTTTTAGGATTGCGAAGTCTCTAACGGTGCCTCGCATAGAATGCTCAACTTTTGCTGTTGCAAATTTCGTATCGTCGATTTTGGCTACAACTATTTCTCCTTTTCTCGCAAAATGACCAGCAGTAACCAATATATCGCCGTATAGATTATGCTTACCCACTAAGCCAATTGTTGCATAACTTGACGATGAGCTTGTGATGTTGCCTGGGACAATTTTTGATTGAAGAATAATTTTCGCTTTGGCTTGTACTACATCGGTCAAAATTTGATATTTTTTTCCGTTAACCTGATATTCTATTTTTTTCGGAATAAAATTATTTTTTGGAACAGTATCTGAATCCAGCTTTTTCTTCACATAACAGGTAATAGAATATTGATCGGTTTCTTTTCCTTTTATATATTTTTTTCCAAAATCAAAGCTAGAGATTTCATATCTTAAAAGGCGTCGTTTAAAAATAAATGCATTTTGCATATGATTTTTAAATTCTTTCGAAATTAATTTGTCCATAAATCCAATTCCTGTCGTGAGAATAAAAGAAACAATGAACTGTTTCAAATAATAGTGATTGCAATTGTAAAAGCATTTATTGATACTGATACAGACAATATTTTGGTGTGTCAATAAAAAAATTTAGGTTTTTATATTTGCAAATTTTTTCTGTTGATTTTAATGTCTTTTTGCATCGTTATTGTTCGTTAATATTGGTTCTGCTTTAAATGAAAGCATTGGCCATGTTACAACCCTAAATCCTAGGCGGCACTCAATTCAACTAAGGCGCGTCTGAGTGAGGGTGAGGAATCAAATGCAGCGCTTAACGGCCAATAGCGGACGTTAATTTTTGCTCTTATCTATTGGCTGCCAGTTATTGATCCATCCTTGGAGTTTGCTGATGCTGCTTCTGCTTCTGTTGTTTCGTTGGTGGAAGTAAGTCTTTTAACCAAAAGATTGGTCCAATCTAATTTATATCGCTCCTGATCAAAGACAATATCTCTCTGGTCTAATAATTTATCGAAATTATTGTCCCTTATTTTTATGAAAAATTTTTTCAATAGGTATAGCTTTACCACTTCAAGGCTAAGTAGAGATAGTACGAAACCTAGGATTAATGCTGTGAGATTTAGTCCTTTGCTTTGTACAAATGATGAAGATAATATTGCAGCTAAAACTGAAATAAAAAGAATTATTAAATCAACAGAAATTTGCCAATTTTTCATTTTACTTTCAGATTCTTTCATAACTTTATTGATGCTGTTCTGATAATTTTCTTCATCTTTCCGTTGTTGCTCTTGCATCTTTAAAGCATTCTCAGCGGCAGCCAATTCAAGCTTTCTGATTCTTTCTGAGCTCTCAAATGTTAAAGTTTCTGAATCAAGCAGCTTACTTTTTATTTGAATATTCTCGGCATCTTTTTGAGAAATCAACTCATCGAAGTCGCGCTCAAGCGCTTGTTGTTTCTGCAGCGCAGATAATCTCTCCGCTTCAATTTGAGTTGTTGCTTGAGCTTGTATTTTTTCGGTCAATGACTCTTTGAGATGATTTAAGATGGTCTCTACATTGTCTCTTGTAAGCAAAGAGGCGTCGCCGAGTGAATACTGCATCAAATATTGGCCGGCTCTTTCCTGCCCCATCAGAGCGTCAAACAATTCAGCTTGTGATGCATCAGTTCTTGTCAAGAACTGATGCATCTTTGCAATTACATCGCTTTTCGGCTCAAGTGCCGCTGCACAGTTTGCAAGCAATAGTTGCCTCGAAAGATCTTTACCTTTCGCTCCGAAAAGAACCCATAAGAGGCCTGATATGTATCTACCAGAAACCGCAGGAGGGACATGTGCTTCTGAGAGCAATCGGTGTCTCAACATGAAGTCCATGGATTTGTCAGGGATAAATGAGTTTTCGGTAAGGAAGATATGGTTGCAATTATAAAACTCTTTTAGTTTAGTCTTTGCACCATTTCGATACCGCATAGTGAGAGCTATCGATCTAGCGTCGCGCTCCTGCGCGATGCGGTTGTAATAGTATCCAAAAGTATTGCACAACGACTCTTCTAGTTCCGTCGAAAAGAATTTTAGCGATCCTTCAGATGTCAAATCTTTTAGAACGCGAATATTTCTTTGTTTCAGCACAATACTTGGGTCTTTTAGCACTTGACGAAGGTATGTATTGAATGTCTTATCTCTTAATCTTCGTCCTGTTGCGCCATGTGATCTATTTGTCTCAAAGCTGACTATTACCGCTTTTAAATTACCAATTAATTCTTCAATTGAATGCTCGTAAACCGCTAAGGTCGCATTACGCTCAACTATCTGGGCACACAATTGATTTGCGAATTCGTGTTCCTTTTCGCAAGTAAGATTAAATAGAGCCATCAAAAAAGGAGTGTCGAGTATAATATTCACTCTAGCCATCGATGCATCGAGTGCGGGCTCTTGAAAGTTCAAAACCACTTCAGCAATTAAAGCACCAGATACAATTTTCAAAATCAGTTCATACAGATCTTGGTCAACATGGAAAGCATGTAGAACAAACCCTGCGCATAAAGAATTGATTCTTGAGGCCTCTCTAACTGTATGCCGCCAGTTTTCCTTATCTTCATCCATTAATTCCTTTTCATTCAATTCACTTTTAACTAACACTTCAGCTCTGAGTGTCGTCTGAATGAAATTTAGATCAACTAAGTGATTTAAAAAGCTATCTCCTAGCTCCTGTTTGTTTAATGAAATATTGTATTGCTCCAGTTTAGGTTCGCTATATTCTATAAATTTATTGACTACTAGTGTTATGTCCGATTCGCGCACATCAGAATATTCTTCATCTATATTCGCATACCTATATCGAATAATATTATCTACAAGCTTTTCTTCAATCAAAACTCCGTTTGCAGCTAGTCGCTTGGTTAAATCCATTGCAGCCCATGGATGAATTTTAAGTCCATATAAATCATTGACCACGCTGCAAAAATGTTCCGGTTCAAAAATATCACCCGCAAATTGTTTGGCAATTGGTTTAAAAATAGAGGATATGCCGCCAATAAGATCCGCGTCATCTTTGGACGCTTGAGCGAGATATGCAAATGAAATTATCTTTCTTTTTGAGGACGATTCTTTGGCATTAAATAGTTGTGTATTCATATGCTCCTGCTATTTGTATTTTGTTTATAGGATTAATATTAAAACGGCAATGAATATCTGGAGTCGGAGTAAAATTACACATCCGCTTTGAGCACAAACCAGCCATTAAACATTCCCTCAGTCTAGCTTCAAATCACTATTGACTCAACTCATCAGTAACTTGGTAATTGCTTATTTTTCTTGCTGATACCAAACTGATACTGAAATTAATATTTATCCACTTTTCTGCGTTATTGGCTTAATCTTTTTAGCCAACTCTTCAGATTCCGCTTTTATCTTTTTCTTGTCTGCGCTCAGTTTTTTAAGAATTTCACTTTTGTTTTGATACTTAGGCTCGTCAGTTTTCATTTTTTTGATTCCTCAATATCTTTTTTCATTTTCTGCAGTTCCAGATCGTTTCTCGGGCCTAGAATTCTGTCGTCGCCTTCTTCCATAGATTCTTCTATAGATTCATAGGCTTGCTTTCTAAGGCTAAGTTCTTTTTTAATTTTTTCCAGCTTGTCAAGGTCAGTTGATTTGCTCATTATTTCAGCCTCAATGAAAGGTGTGTAGCCACTCCAAGATTGTTGAAGTGCGGTTCGAAGCCTGCTTGCGAATATAATTTTACATGTGCAGCACTAACAGGGTTGCAGAGCCATAATTCTTCAGCGCCTATGAGCCTTGCATATGCATCAGCAGCAAAAAGAACGATGCTCAGTACTTTTCCGCGAATTGGGTTATTAATGGGTGATCGTTCCAGCGCATGAAGTTTTAATATGTATTTTCCTCTGCTAGGAACTCCGTAGCAGAGTGCTTGCAATTTACCATTTTGATGGAGCGCCAAATCAAATCGTTTAATGCCTGAACTTGAATGGTAATCCATATACATTTTTGACCATTGCCAGGATGCAATTCGTTTCTCATTTTTCCATTGACTTGCCCAAGAATCAGCTTCCTGAACATCTCGAAAAGTAATCTCTTTAAGCTTTATTCCATAAGCTTGATATTCGCTTTCAACAAATTCGAAAACTGTATCTCGTAAGTTTTCATAATACTTCACTGTTTCCTTTAAAGATCTGGTCATAATATCTCTGAAAGTTGAATGCTGTGATTAAAAATTTGGACTTCAGTATTTCAGCGTAAACAATTTATGGCAAGTGGGTATGCATGCTTTAAGTTCTTTGTAAATTAATGCGCCAAATTCAATTATTAACCATCCACCAATTCAACAATAATTTAATGATGCTTTGCACGAATTAAATTTTCCTTTATTCGTGAAGCTGGATCCCTGCCGTCGCAGGGATGACGAGGTGAATTAGGGATGACGATATTAATTACACGTTCATTCTGATTTTATGCTTACCTTTTTGTGCGTACTTACT
>CBFGPN010000014.1:0-40678 GCA_965650675.1 uncultured Cellvibrio sp. | reverse complement strand
TCGAGTCCTGTCGCCCAGGTTTGGCAATTAGCCAAAAAACTGTTTCCAAGATAAGAAACGCAATCCGGTTTTGCATTGGCGTGAAAACTTACCCATGAGATCCAAAATAAAAACAGGAAAGACAGCGGGTAATTTCGATAAATACTCATGAGTGGATACTCGCAGTTATGGTTGGAATTTTCCGCATTCTACCTAATGCCGAAGCAAAGAATCTAATCTGGACTATACTCGATATACCTGCGGCTGCCTGAATAATCGGTAGTCAGCGATAATTTTTTTGGAGTTACATGATGGTGTCAGTGCGTAAACTTTCATGCTTGTTTTTTCTTTACATTTTTTTTGTTTCCTTTGCTTATGCAGAAAATCTGGATGTGAAGTACAACAAGCCAACCAATGTGCAAAGCGATTACATGCAAGGCTTGTTGAAACATGCATTGAATTATTCAGGTAAAAAATATACTTACAGCACAACCGATGAAACCTATTCCCGCCCACGAGTAATGGAGTCGGTCAAATCCGGTGAAATCACAGTGATGTGGGGTGGTACCACGGAACAAATGGAGCAAGATTTTATTCCGATAAGAATAGATGCTTACCGGGGTTTGATGAGCCATCGAATTTTATTAATTCGCAAAGGTGATCAGAGTCGTTTTGATCGTGTTAATTCCTTAAGCGACTTTCAACAATTGACACTCGGACAAGTAAAAACCTGGCAAGATTCTGATATTTTGGAAAAAGCAGGATTCAACGTTGTTAAAATTACCAAAAAACAAGGTTTGTTTTACATGTTGGATGGTGGCCGATTTGATGGATTCCCGCGTGGTGCAAATGAAGCCTGGAATGAAATGGCTGCTTTTCCGGCTTTGCAACTGGATGTAGAAAAAAAATTGGTATTGGTTTATCCCTTGCCCACTTATTTTTTTGTGAGCAAGCACAGGCCGCAAGTTGCCAAAGATGTTGAAGAGGGTTTGGAACAAGCTATACGTGATGGTAGTTTTGATAATTATTTTTACCAAAGCAAAGAAGTACGGGATGTGTTGCGAATTGCTGACTTGCCCAATCGAAAAGCATTTTATATACCTAATCCTTTTTTACCTAAAGCGACACCTTTGGATAGAAAAGAATTGTGGCTATCTATTGATGAGCTTCGCAAAAAATCTGAAGAAATGGGTATCCAGTAACAGGCACAGTATCTATTGTTTTTGATATTGTGTGTTGAATTGTGCATCCAAAAATTTTACCGCTGCATCCACTGATGGTTTTAGCCAGGGATCAAATAACCAGAATGAATGCGGAGTGTGTGGAATCTGTGTTAGCTGATAAGGAATGTTGAACGTTTTCATTTTTTCAATCATTTCTTTGTGGCCGAGACTGAACCTTTCTTCGTTGCTGATTAAAAATAAAATGGGTGGTGTGGATTTATTCACGTAATAAATCGGTGAGGCTTGATGCCATAACTCTTTTTTCTCGTGATAACGTCCTCCAAACCAGGCGCCTGCAGCCGAAGGATTTTTTCGTGGGTCATCCTCGTAAAATCGGGCTGCTTCGGAAGTGAAATCAGATAAGCCATCAATGTTAACAATTGCCTGAACACGACTGGAAACAGGCGATTTGTGCATCTTGGGGTCGAACAATTCCAGATCATTGGTAACGCCGGTCAAACTGGCAATCTGACCTCCGGCAGATCCGCCACCTACAGCAATTTTGTCCGGGTTTATGTGATATTTCCGCGCGTTTTTTCTTAACCAGCGAACAGCTTCCTTAACATCATGAATCGCTGCAGGATATTTTTCTTCCGGTGAAAGCCGGTAACTGATGGTGGCAGCCGCATAACCCTGTTCTGCCATGGCAATTGCAAACGCTGTAAAATTGGTTCTGTAACCGGCGCGCCAGCCACCTCCATGAACCAAAACAATTGCGGGAAGCGTTTGTTTGGATAAATTTTTCGGCAAATACAGATCCAGTTGCAATGCACGTTTGTCATAACGAACGTAAGTGATATTTTTTATTTCTTGTACGCTATCGGGTACTTGTCGATTGGCCACGCTGATATGCGGGTATTTTGCAATCAATTTGTCGTAGGTTGTTTCAGGTGTGTAAGTATTGTCGGGGTCGCGTATGTCGGTGATATAGTGTTGACAAGCGCATAACAAAAGTAAGCTGGTACAACCCAGTAAACGCATAATGGGTAAGCGAATCAATAGAGTCATGCTTGTCTGCCATTGGATAATTGATAATTTTCGGAGTTAGTTTATGGAAAATAAAAATTTTAATCAAAAATTTAATAAACAATTAAACGGTTTATTTTTTTTAAAAGCCTTTTTGTTGATGACATGTGTATGGATAAATGCTTGTCATTATTTTCCCTCGCAGCACCAATCGGCGCAAAAAATGTTGCAGGGGTTCGTTGTGGAAAATTACCCCTTGGTAAATGCCAGTATTAAACTGATTGATGCCGATGGCAAAATGCTGATTGCAACCACTGATGCCAAAGGTCAGTACTATTTACCGTTAGATAATGTCAAACCTCCATTCCTGTTAAGTGCAACGGCCAGCGGTAACGAAAAAGACTGCGTGCGTAATGATATTTTGCGACCGGTTTGTCTGGCTTCTTTTGTTGAAAATGTATCGGCACAAAAAATCCAGATTGCCAATATCAATCCATTAACCGATAGATTGGTTTCAGATGTGGCAGTTGCCAAAGGTTTCATCGGACCGCAACAATGGCTGAACAGTGGAAAAATCGGTGAATATCAGCATCAATGGTTTGAGCAGGCATTGGCCAACCAGAATCGGGGATTTGCCGACGCATTCATGACATTAAACTTGCTGCAACAAAATAGTCAATTCAATCCAGTCACCTACAAGCCGGAACAACATAAAAAATTATTAAGTTTGTTTTCACTTTTACATCACAATCGAAATTATGATAACAACACAGGTGAAACCGGTCATACCACTTTAAGTGATGCCGGCTTTCGACCACTTGTGGGGTTATTCGCTACTGGCGCCTATGAAAAATTTGATTTGCAGTTAGCCAGCATATCAGCGAATAAAATTAACCATGCCAGGCGCAGAATTTTTATTGTGGGTGATTCAACTTCTGCTATGTATGAACAACTTCGTTTTCCCCGTCAAGGTTGGGGGCAAGCGCTCGCAGAAATTTATGCTTCACGTGATGATGTGGCGATAGTGGTGGGGTCTCGTGCAGGAAGAAGCTCCAGGGATTTTTACAACGGGCGTTGGTTTGCACAAATGGAATCGTTTATTCGGCCAGGTGATTTTGTATTAATTGCTCACGGACACAACGATCAAAATTGTGATGCAGCAAAGCCGGTGCGTGGATTGGCTGATGTCAGGAATCTGTGTACTTATCCCGATAATGATAAAGGCGAAGCTCAATTTCCTGTTGGCAAGCCGGAATTATCCTTCCAGAAATCGTTGGCGAACTATATTGAAATTGTGCGGGGCAAATCAGCGTTCCCGATTTTGGTTACACCTTCTACCCGAATTAAAAACTCTGAAGGTTTGCAACAAGCGCCAGTCGTTCACAGTCATTTCACACGGCAAAAATCCGGCAGTGAATTTTTATTTATTGGTGATTACAGCGCGACTATAAAAAATACCGCGTTGAAAAATCATGTTCCTTTGATTGATCTGGAATTGGCGAGTATCGATTTCGCCAATCAAGCAGGAGAGCCCGGATGGAAAAATTATTGGTTGGTGATAGATCCTGCCATCAATCCATTTTATGCAAACAATATGGCGGGTAGTCAGCAAGTTCCCGATGGCACCCACTTTCAGGCTGCAGGTGCGCAGGCTATGGCTAAGATACTGATTGAATTGATAAACAAACACCCGCAATTAAAAGATATACAAAGTTATTTGAATTAAAATACAAAAAACGCTATACAATTCTGATCATTACAAAAAATTCGGTATTCGGTATGTGTATATTCAGAAGAGTGTTAAGTATTGTTTTTTTGCTTCTATTTTCGTTATCGGCTTCAGCCAATACACCCGAATGGGAAAAGTATTATGAAGCGTCGGCAAAAATTTTAAAAAAAGATCAGGAGTTTTTGGAAAAAGAATTGGAGAGTCTCAAACTGGATAAACCCAATCTCCCTGAAGCCACAAAAGAGTTTGGTTTTGAAATTATCCAGCCATCGGATTGGTTTTTGAGTGAAGAAGGCAAGCGGGTTATGTCGGTGATACTTTCTTTCCAAACACCGTCCGGTGGTTGGTCCAAACGTACCGATATGGCAAAGCAACCTCGTCAGCCCGGACAGTCGTTTGGTGTAGAGGAAGAATACATTCCCACTTTTGATAACGGTGCAACCAGTACACAGATGAAGTTACTGGCTCGCGCTTATTCCTTATCGGGTGATAAATCCTATCGTGCTGCATTTGATCGTGGCTTGGGTTTTATTATTCAGGCGCAATATCCCAATGGTGGTTGGCCTCAAAGTTTCCCACTACGCGGCGGTTATCATGATCACATTACCTACAACGATGCCCTGATGCGTGACCTGATGGTGATACTCAACTCGGTTGTACTCGCCAGAAATGAATATTCATTTGTGACTTCCAAACAGCGTAACGCGGCTAAAAAAAGCTTGAGTCTGGCGATTGATTGTGTGCTTAAAACACAGGTAGTGGTTGATGGCCAGTTGACTGTTTGGGGTGCACAACATGATGCCAGCACGCTTGCACCTGCAAAAGCACGTGCTTATGAAATGCCTGCGCTGACCAGCTCGGAAAGTGTGTTTATTGTGGATTTTTTAATGGATCTTGATAGTCCGTCTGCCGAAGTCGTCAAGTCTGTACATCAGGCCGCAAAATGGTACGAAAAAACCAAGATATCAGGTAAAACCTGGACCCGAGGTGCCAAACAATTGGTGAGTAATCCCAAAGCTCCACCCTTGTGGTCACGTTTTTATGAAATAGGAACCAATAAGCCCATATTTGGTGATCGCGATAATTCCATTCATTACGATCTGACAAAAGTATCTGAAGAAAGGCTGCAGGGATATGCCTGGTACACCACGGCACCCAATCAAATTCTGGCGAAGTACGCTTTTTGGAAAAAACAATATCCTGAGCAAAGCGAATAATTTTCTTATTCGCTTTTGCCAGCTTTGCGTTTTTTGTATTCCACTTCATCGCCGGGTTTGTACCAGTAATGTGCTACATCCAGAGGCACTTCTTTTGGAAGTGTCTCGTTGGCGACTGGAAAAATTTTGCGATTTTGCAGTTTGGCTTCTTCAATCATCTTTAAATGATAATCATAAAAAATTTCATCAAAAGAACCATCGGCAAGCATCATTTCCAGACCGGTTTTTATTCTTTCCGCCAGTTTGGGGTGTTGTGGCGAGACAAAAAAGAAAGTGGGTAATGGAATATAAAGTGCCAGAGTTTCCTCAATTCTCATATCGGGAAATAGGTGTTGATGTGAGGCCAATTCCGATGGTGCTTCATTAATTCCTCTGGCAAAGGTCTGAAATCTATCACCCATGAGCATCCAGAAAAGTCCTTCCAGTTTTGTTGTTGCCACTACATCAAAACCGGCTGTGCGCATTACCTTGGTGGTTGACCATTGTGTGCCTGACCCTGTCTTTATTTTTTTCAATTCTTCAATGCTGGTAATTTTGGATAAAGCGGGCTGACTGTCTTTTGATATCAGGAAAATTCTGTAGCCGGTAATGCCTTTGTTGACCGGAATATAGATAGGAATCAGGCTGCTAACCCATTCGGCTTTTGCAGTTTCCGCTGCAATATGAATATTGTCGCCTTTGATCAATTCGGTTAAGGCTCTGTCACGTGACATGACATCGGTTGCGTGTTTGAGTTGTGCTGCTCCGTATTGGCTTTCGGTAATTTTCAACAGGTGTTTCAGGACAAGTTCGGCATGCTCATAGCGTATATCAGTCGCAGATTCTGGTTTGGTAGTCAGTACATCCATCGCCAGCAGGTTTCCTGCCAGAGCTAAAGAAAAAATAGCAGCCAGAATTGATTTCATATGCAACTTAACCCTGATCAAACATTGGATTAACCAAGTTTAGATGAGAAATTGAGTATGGGAATGAAATAAAAAATGCCGCTCATGGCGGCATTTTTTTAGGGTGAGCTGTGTGATTACAGGTCAGTGATGGGTTTGTATTTGGGCACCAGCATACGCATGACAAACCAGGCAATCAGGTAGGCAACAGCACATATGACAAACATAATGGTGTAACCCATGGAAATATTGCCTGCTTTTTCGAAGTGATCGAATAAAACGCCACCCAACTTGTTTAACAACACGCCACCCATGCCACCTGCAAAACCACCGATTCCGACAACAGAACCTACCGCTTTCTTGGGAAACATATCAGAGACGGTTGTAAAAATATTGGCTGACCAAGCTTGGTGAGCTGAAGCGCCAACAGCAATCAGTAAAACAGGGATCCAGAAAGAAATGTGACCGAGCGGCTGGGCCAGAAGAACAACCAACGGGAAAAGCGCAATAACGAGCATAGCTGTACGACGTGCGTTGAAAGCATCCATACCCCTTTTAATAAAGTAGGCCGGAAATGCACCACCACCAATACTGCCTATCATGGTGAGTGTGTAAATCAGTGCGATAGGTAATGCAATTTCTGTTTTTTGCATACCGTATTGAGCGCTGAGATAAATGGGTAACCAAAACAGGAAAAACCACCAGACGCCATCAGTCATGAATTTTCCGAATGCGAATGCCCAGGTTTGTCGGTAACCCAGCAGTGTTCCCCACGAAGTCTTTACTTCATCCCCGGTATTCTCGGCAGCATCGACATCAGAGTTGATATAAGCCAACTCCGATGGTTTCAGGCGCTTTTGCTCACTGGGTTTGTCATACCATACCCACCAGAAACCTATCCATGCAAAACCAATGATACCTACGGCAATAAAGGCCCATTCCCATCCCCACATAACACCGATTACGGGTACTGTCAGAGGGGCCAGAATTGCGCCCACATTGGCACCCGAATTGAAAATACCTGTGGCAAAAGAGCGTTCTTTTTTCGGGAAATATTCAGCGGTGGCTTTGATCGCCGCAGGGAAGTTACCTGCTTCACCAAAAGCCAGAACTGCACGTGCAATCATAAAGCCTGCAACTGAGTAGGCAGTGATGGCGGCGGCTCCATTGACTGTGCCATTTTCCTGATTGATGTCGGCCAGCCCAATCCAGCTCAATACTGTGTAGAAAGCAGCGCCCATGTCATAAGCGAATGCATGGATGGCGGCGCCAAAAGACCAGATCGCAATTGCCCATATATATCCATTTTTGGTGCCGAATTTATCGATGAATCTACCTGCAAACACCATGGAGACGGCGTATACAAAAGTAAACAACGAAGTAATGTTGCCGTAGTCGTTATTGTTCCATGCATAAAGTTGCATCAGCTCGGGTGATAACAGGCTGAGTACCTGGCGATCAAGATAGTTGACTGTTGTGGCAAAAAATAACAATCCACATATTGTCCAGCGATAATTTCCCACAGCGTTTTGTGTTGAATGGTTCATATTATTCACTTCTTTATAGTTTTCATTTAATTTCATTAATGACGTCAACAAAAAATAAATCTCTGATCTTCTACCTTGTTCAACAAGGTAGAAGATCAGAGATTTTGCTGATTAATCAGGTACTACAAAAGGAAAATAGGCTTTGGCATTGTTGAAACAGATGTCCTGAATCATTTTGCCGACCATTTTTGTGTCGTTGGGTACCAAGCCTTTTGCCATGTCACGGCCAAAAATTCCGCACAAAATTCTGCGGAAATATTCATGTCGTGAATAGCTCAGGAAGCTGCGACTGTCAGTCAGCATACCCACAAAGCGGCTCAAAAGACCTAATTGACTCAGGGCTTCAATTTGACGGGTCATGCCCTCCATTTGATCGAGGAACCACCAACCACTGCCGAACTGGATCTTGCCAGCAGATGAACCATCCTGGAAATTACCGATCATGGTACCCAGAACTTCATTGTCACGTGGGTTCAGGTTGTAAAGTATGGTCTTGGCCAATTTGTTCTGATCATCAAGACGACCCAAAAATTTTGCCAGTGGTTTTGCGTAGTTGTGGTCACCAATGGAATCAAAACCTGTGTCTGGACCAAGTGTGCGATAGAGTCGAGGGTTGTTATTGCGGATCGCCCCTATGTGAAATTGTTGCACCCAACCTTTGGCGTGATCCTGTAGTGCAAATTCCACCATCATGGCCGATTGAAATTTCTCGATTTCAATTGCATCCAGATCTTTGTTGCTACGGATTTTCAGGAAGATTTGTTTGATTTCAGCATCCGTGTAGTCGGCGGCGTAAACAGTTTCCAGTCCGTGGTCGGACAGGCGGCATCCATTTGCATGGAAATAGTCGTGGCGAATGTTCAATGCTTTCATCAGATCATCAAAAGTTTTGATATCGACATCGGCAACAGCTGCCAAACGATCTATATATTTGTTGTAGGATTCTGCATTTTCCACTGCCATGGCACGGTCAGGGCGCCAGGTAGGTAACATCGCAGTTTTGAATGATTTATCAGCGGCTGTGGTTTTGTGATGGGCCAAATCATGTATCGGGTCATCTGTTGTACAAACCAGTTTGACTTTGGCTTGTGTCATTAAGCCGCGCGCAGAGAATTCGGGGGTGGACAATAATGCATTACATTCATCCCAGGTGCGTTTGGCAGTACCGGAGTCCAATAAGCGATCTGTGATGCCGAAAGGTTTTCGCAGTTCCAGATGTGTCCAGTGGTATAAGGGATTGCGTAATGTATAGGGAACAGTGGCACACCATTGTTCAAACTTTTCCCAGTCGCCAGCGTCACCAGTACAGTAGCGTTCATCAACACCGTTTGAGCGCATGGCCCGCCATTTGTAATGGTCACCGGCCAGCCAGACTTCATATAGATTGCGGAATTGTTTGTTTGCGCCTACTTGCTCCGGAGGGAGGTGACA
Organism: uncultured Cellvibrio sp.; assembly: GCA_965650675.1. GTDB lineage: Bacteria > Pseudomonadota > Gammaproteobacteria > Pseudomonadales > Cellvibrionaceae > Cellvibrio. The sequence goes on along the minus strand of CBFGPN010000014.1, from coordinate 31,702 downwards.
GTGGTAGTCAATGATAGGCATGTCTTTGGCGTACTCGTGAAACAACACCTTGGCTTGAGGTGTATCGAGCAAAAAATCGTCGTGGATAAAACTCATGAATGCAAATCCTCAATTATTCTGTCAGTCGGTGATATTACACAGCTGAAAGAGAATGACCAGAATGATTGACCGAGGTTTGCCTGACGCTGTGGGGTTACCCTTGTACATATGTTGCTATGTTGCAACTTGGCGCACAGTCTAATCGGTTATGCCGTAAGTTTCCATTTGCTCATATAATTTTTGCGTGAGTTTTTTGTCATAAGGCTAATTGTGTTGCAGATGGACTTCATCCGGAGTCTGTTAGAATGGCCTCAATCACGCTAATCAATAGTTCCTGTAAATAAAAAAGGCTTGGCTAATGAGTTACAAAAATATTCTTATCAGCTTGACTCAGGGAAAGCACCTTGCACGTGAAGATGTGCAGTTGGTTGTCAGTGAAATGCTCGCAGGGAAATATTCACCGGCACAGGTTGCGGTGTTTTTCGTGGCTTTGGGAATGAATCGTGAAACAGCTGAAGAACTGATGGGAGCTGCCCTCGCTGTGCGGCAACACATTGATCCGAGAACTTATGGGCCGGAACAGTTTGTGGCTATCAGCAGAACCGGGAATGATCTGCTGGGTGTATTTGATGTTGCTATTGCCAGTGCTTTTGCCGCAGCTGCTACAGGTTGCAGATTGGTGTTACATGATGGTCGTATAGGTGCAAGTCGCCGTATCGGTTCCCGGTTGTTGGAGGCTGCAGGTATTCGATCTGTATTAACACCGGAACAGATTCAGGAGTGCATAGATAATATCGGTGTGGGTTTTACCCTCGGTGCTTCGGGTTATGGTTTACCCGCGGACTCTTTTGAAGCGCTGGAGCAAATCGATGTTCCAACCCTGGTGGATGTGTTAAATCTCGTGGCTGTTCCTTTTCAGGCAAAACGCTATCTGATTGGGGTTAAGGATGCTGCTTTACTCCGGCCGGTCGCTGAATTATTTCTCGCGCTGGGTGCGGAAAGATTGATGGTGGTTAACGGCGTTGATGGCCTGGATGCGATTAGTCTGGCAACAGAAACCAAAGTTGTTGAATTGAACAGAGGGAAAATAACGGACTATTCCATTATTCCGGATGATTTCGGTGTTCAGGCCAAAAGTCTTACTGGTTTATTGCAGGAGTCTGCAAATGAATCGCTCTTGTTGATTCAGGATGCATTGGGTAATCGTCGGGGGCACTACGCCGAAAAAGCCGCTGACATTATTATTTTAAATGCGGGTGCTGCAATTTATGTGAGTGGCGTGGCAGACAGTTTGCGGCATGGTGTGAGCCTCGCCAGAGAAGTGGTGGCCAATACCAAAGCGGGAGAAAAAATTCGTCAGATGGCTTTGTTCTCCCAGGGATTTAAAAATAAATCTTGATAACTTGTGGGATTAATCCAAACGTTTGATACAGAGTTGCACGCTGCCAACCTTTATACCCCATTTGGTCAGGATGGATTCATTTAGCAAGGTGTTTTTATCAATCAGCCACATCCAATCTTTTACCTTTAACAGCAGGTTATTGTCTTTGTATTTAACCTTAAGTTGATACTCAAGATGTAATGCGTTGCCAATATAATTTCCCTGTGCTTTACCCACTACATCATTCGCGGTTGCAGTTAATTTGTTATTTTCATCCAGTGTCATAATCCAGGTTCGATGCTGGATTTCGCCATCACTAAATAGAAATTCTTCTTTTAATTCGCCCTTGCCATTTTCCCAATGGCCCTTGATGTCCGCAACAAAATAGCGAGTCACTTTACCACTGCGATTTTTCACCACTCCATGTGCTGTCAGTCGGCCATTAAAAAATTCTTCGGGTTTAAACTGTGGTGTGTTTTTACCATAATCAGACAGGGAAACACTTGAGCAGGCAGTTAGCCAGAAGCCAAGGCTGGCAATAGCCGCGCACAGAATGATAACTTTCATGGTTAAGCCTCACACCCCTATATTCAACTTCAATATGGCTTATACGTTATGAAATTGAAAATAGTTGTGTGGTGGTGTCAAGCTATAGGCAGGTCAGATGTCGCTTTGCAGTACTCGTCATGTATTTTCTGGACAGAAAATGCTTTTTCGTGGACTTCCCCTGATCCCAATTCCATTAAAAATTTACAAGAAGCGAAGTCCTTCGCTTTGGTTTCGTAACGCTTCACCCACTCAATCCGAAAGGGCATATTTTCATTCGCGATTGGCCAAACTCCCGGTCTGGGTTTTAAATTTTGTGAAATCCCGATGCGCCAGGGTTTGGGGCTTATTCGAGCACGAAAACAATTTTGGTTGACGCATAGGGTTCGGTAAAGAGGATCTGTTTTGAATTGTTCGTTAAATTTTTTTGCTTCTTCTGATTTCGGATCAAACAGCTGATGCAATGCGAGAATGCGATAACCATTCGGTGTTCGATAAACTCTTATGCGCCAATCCGGATGCTTGGCAACAATCGATTTTATCAATTCCAGATGTTCAGTTTCGTAGTCAGGCTTTTTGAAAATAAACCGTTTGTAGATGTTGGAAAAAACAGGTGTTAAAAATAGTGAAACAAAAACCAGTTTTGACATGCCTGCTACGAATACCAGAATGCATGAAATAACTAGCAAGGCTAAAAATATCATTCCACTTTTATCGTTGTTAATTTCCGGAAAATCAATATCACCAAATAAAACGTTTGGCGTATTTAGGCAAAGTGCGCCATAGGAATTGCGTGTGATAATTTCATCATTAATTTTTGTAATAATTTCTTCACGTATTGGAACGCCGTCATCCGCATCGTAAGCTAATTTGGTTTCCAGTCGTTTAATTTTCTCATTTTTTTTAAATTTTTCGAAGGCTGCAGTGACTCTCTCTATTGCATGATTTTCTGCATCTTGCTGACTGGTATTGGACCAACCATAACGCCTTATGGTTGCTTTTCGGCCATTGTGTTCAAATTTTTGTTTTGATTCTGCCCAAAATTCTGGAACCAGCATATTCACTCCTGTGGATTGCCTCTCCCGAAGGAGAGGAATAATTGATTGGCATTTATTAATTGGAATTATTGGTGACGAGACAAAATCAATCCAGCTTGCTTAAATCCCGCACTGCACCTTTGTCCGCACTCATCGCCAACATTGCATAAGCTTTTAACGATGCAGTGACTTTGCGTGGACGAATTTCTGTTGGTTTCCAGGCTTTGGAACCTTTTGCTTCCATCGCTTTGCGGCGCGCATCCAATTCGGCATCGGTGAGTTTTACATTGATGCTTCTGTTCGGAATATCGATGTGAATAATATCGCCGGTTTCGACGAAACCAATTGCACCGCCTGCGGCTGCTTCAGGTGAAACGTGGCCAATACTTAAACCGGATGTGCCACCGGAAAAACGACCATCAGTTAACAAAGCACATTCTTTTCCAAGACCTTGTGATTTTAAATAACTGGTTGGGTACAACATTTCTTGCATGCCGGGGCCGCCGCGTGGGCCTTCGTAACGGATTACAACCACATCGCCCGCTTTTACTTTTCCGTCGAGAATATCTTTTACGGCTTGATCCTGACTTTCAACAACATAAGCCGGGCCTTCAAATACCCAAATGGATTCATCAACGCCGGATGTTTTTACTACGCAACCATCAATGGCGATATTGCCTTTGAGTACAGCGAGCCCGCCTTCTTTCGAATAAGCGTGTTTGACAGAACGAATACAACCTTCAACACGATCTGCATCGAGCGACGGCCAGCGAGTTGCTTGACTGAATGCAACTTGTGTTGGAATTCCCGCAGGGCCAGCTTTATAAAATGTGGCAACAGCTTCTGATGAGGTGACAGTAATGTCCCACTTATCCAAAGCTTCTTGAAATGTTTTGCTGTGCACAGTGGGAATGTCGTTGTGCAACAAACCACCGCGATTTAATTCAGCCAGAATACTCATCACACCGCCAGCGCGATGCACATCTTCCATATGATATTTTTGTGTGTTGGGCGCGACCTTACAAAGTTGTGGCACTTTGCGGCTCATGCGATCCACATCAAACATAGTGAAAGGCACTTCACCTTCCTGAGCGGCTGCTAACAAATGCAAAATGGTATTGGTGGAACCACCCATCGCAATATCCAATGCCATGGCATTTTCAAATGCCTTAAAACTGGCGATTGAACGTGGCAAAACTGATTCGTCATCTTGTTCGTAATAACGTTTGGTGATTTCAACAATGCGACGACCTGCTTCCAAAAATAATTGTTCGCGATCCGCGTGTGTTGCCAACAAAGAACCGTTACCGGGTAAAGATAAACCCAATGCTTCAGTCAAACAGTTCATCGAGTTTGCAGTAAACATTCCCGAACAAGAACCGCAAGTCGGGCAAGCAGAGCGTTCGTAAGCCTCTACTTTTTCATCTGATGCATTTTTATCAGTACCGATAACAATCGCATCCACGAGGTCGAGTTTGTGATCAGCCAAACGTGTTTTACCGGCTTCCATCGGCCCGCCGGAAACAAAAATCACCGGGATATTCAAACGCATCGCCGCCATCAACATACCGGGGGTGATTTTGTCGCAGTTGGAAATACAAACTATGGCATCGGCACAGTGTGCATTCACCATATATTCGACTGAATCCGCAATGATGTCGCGTGAAGGTAAGCTGTAAAGCATGCCATCATGTCCCATCGCAATACCGTCATCCACCGCAATAGTATTGAATTCTTTGGCGACACCACCGACTTTCTCAATTTCACGCGCAACCAATTGTCCCAAATCTTTCAAATGCACATGACCCGGAACAAATTGGGTAAAGGAATTGGCTATCGCAATAATCGGCTTCTGGAAATCCTCATCTTTCATACCCGTGGCGCGCCACAAAGCGCGTGCGCCCGCCATATTGCGGCCAGATGTGGTGGTTTTGGAACGATAAACCGGCATAAAAACCTCGAATTCTATTGGTGCAGGGAAAGACGCTCATGGTAGCAGAAGTTAACAAGTGCTTGGCTAACCTGATGAGCTTGGCTAAGATGCTGTATACCTGATGTATATAGTTGGAGGTTGCCATGTCTGTAGGTTCAGTGTTCATCAATAACCGCACCCAATCGGTTCGATTGCCTGCCGATTCCCGTTTTCCGGAAGGCGTAAAAAAAGTCTTGGTACGTGTAGTGGGGGAGGATCGAATTTTGTCGCCAATCAATAAAACCTGGGACAGTTTTTTCTTGTCTGACGATCAGGTTTCTGATGATTTTATGACAGAGCGTGCTTCACAAGAACAATCAAAAAGGGAAGATTTTTAATTCAGGAGATCAGTGTAGTGCTGAAATATTTGTTGGATACTAATATTGTAATTTATGTAATCAAACGCAAGCCGGTCAGTGCATTGGAAACCTTTAATCGTCATTCGGGGCAGCTTGCGATTAGCTCCATTACTCTTGCTGAATTAATTCATGGTGCAGAAAAAAGCGAGCAAACCGAAAAAAATTTACGGTTGGTGGAAGATTTTACATCACGTCTTGTCGTGTTGGATTATGATACAAAAGCCGCCGCGCATTACGGCAACATTCGTGCTGAGTTAGAGCAAGCAGGAAAAATGATTGGCGTAAATGATTTGCATATTGCCGGGCATGCACGCAGCGAAGGATTAATTTTAGTAACCAATAATTTGAGAGAGTTTGAAAGAGTGACCGGTTTGCGCATGGAAAATTGGGTGTAGCTTTTAAAAATCAAATGGGTCTCGCGGTAGTAAATTGGTAAAGGCTGTTCCGCAATAAATACATTTACCAGTTGTAATGGGGCTGGTTTGTTGGCATTTATGGCATTGCGCTTTGGGTGTTTTACGCGTGGCTTTTTTCTCGATAGTTAAGGCTATCTCTTTTCTGAGTGAGTCATCATCAAGAGCAAGTTTGTTTTGCAATATTTGCCACATGGCTTCAGTGGCTTCAGATAGTTTGTAATATTTTTTCTCCAATAAATCAATGCGAGATTCCAGATTTTCTGATTTACGGGAATTATCCTGCGATGATTTTTGCAATTCAGTATTAATAGCGGCGTCAGCAGCATGGTGAAATTGATCCATTATTGTCTCCTGAAAAAAATAGTAATTTCGATTATTGTAAAGAATGCAACCCAATCATATTCCCTTCAGTGTCATATGCCAGTGTGATGAAGCCATATTGCCCAATTGAGAATTTGGTTTTTTCAATGCGACCGCCAAATTCCACAATTCGTTTTTCTTCTGTCGAACAATCCTTGCAACTAAAATAAACGATAGTGCTGTTTCTGCCAGCAGGGAACCCGGGTATATGAACAAGGCTGCCGGAGGTGCCTGGGTGCATCTTATTCAGTGGAAAGCCCCACATCTCAATACCGGAAGAATCCAATCGCATCAGTCGATTTTGGAAAACACCTTCGTAAAATTTTTTTGCGCGTTGCATATCATCAACATAAATTTCAAACCAGCCCACTGGATTAGCCATAATCTTTTCCTAAAAATCCAATTGCATAATGGTAACAAGTGAATTTCGATAATTTTCTTTTGAAAGTGTTTGCCATCCCATTTTTGCGTAAAAATTTTCCTGATCCGGCGTGAATAAATAAATTCGAGGTAGCTGATTTTGTTTGGCCAAATCCATAACCGATTTTACCAATTTGGCACCAACGCCCAATCCGCGTTTATCAGCTCTTACATAAACATTGGCCAGCCAGGGTGATAATTCAGGCTTGGTATCCATATCAGACGCAATCAAAGCGGCCGATCCCAAAACATCATTACCTTCAACTGCAATCAACATGGTGGGAATTAAATTTTCACCCAGATAAGTTCGCATTTTCTCAATACGTTTTTCAACACTGCTGCCTGGATTCAAATAAGACCATTCATCATGGTGCCATTGCGCCAATGTTGAAATGTGATGAGGTGCAGTGCGTAGATCGATAATTTTCATTTAATGCTCTGAGCTAAATCCAGCCCCAGCCTGCGTCTGTAGACGATAGTTTCACGATTTAAGTTGCAATTTAATTCTTCTCAAGGCTCTAAGATTAATCACTTGTGGCACAACAAACATAAATATAGCCATGATTAACGGCACGATAGGAATCATTTTGGCAGATTGCGAATACATAATGACTGATCCCAGAATTGAAATGATGTACAAAACGATACAAAGCCAATTAAGGATCGTTGCAACAAGCCTGGTTGCTGACCAAGCGCTTTGAGCCAAAGCGAACATAGAGCTAATAGCTGTTGCTATCATAATTCCATAAAAAACCAATCCAATAATTAATATTCTCGGTTCAGCTGATCCATTTTTTTGAAAAAATACCACTACAGTTCCTATTAAAAATAATAGGCCAGCTACACCATTCATAATTCTGGTTTTCTTGAATCCAAAATTATTAGGCGTGTCGGTTGTTTGAATAAGGTTTGCTTTCGGTGTTTCGTAGTTGCTTGATTCCATCTGATGCTCTGATTAATAAATAAAAGGAGTATTGCTAAATGTTCTTCACAAAAATCTTCGACTTCCTCTGATAGTTATAAAGTTCTTGTTTGCCAATCGGTAAGTCTTCGATTTTGCCTTCTGCAAAACCTTGTTCGATAAACCAGTGAGCGGTTTGGGTGGTGAGTAGAAATAATTTGTGAATGCCGTTTTTGCGGGCATGTTCTTCCATTTGTTGTAGTAAAGCGGATGCTCTGCCGCCGTTGCGATAATCAGGGTGTGTGGCGACGCAAGACAATTCGCCCATGTCGCCATAGGGGTAGAGTGCGGCGCAAGCGACTATGCTGCCATCTTTTTCCATGACGTGAAAATTTTGAATTTCTGTTTCCAGTAATTCGCGTGATCGTCTCACCAAAATGCCGGCTTCTTCCAATGGGCGAATTAAATCCAGAATACCAGCGACATCTTCAATTTTTGCTTTGCGCAATTGTTCGTAATAACCGGAATAAACCAGCGTACCTAATCCATCTCGTGTAAAAAGTTCGGTGAGAAGCGCGCCGTCGGTGGTGTAACTCATTAATTGTGCGCGTTGCACACCTTGTAAACAACTGAGATAACAAGCGCTTAATGCTTGTTGTTCATCGTGTTGCATTTTTTCGCCATGACTGGCGAGATAATCTTTGCATTCACTAATTGATAATTGACGGATTAAATTACCGTCAGAATCTTTTATGCCATCACCTTCAATAAAGGCCAGCAATTTGTCAGCTTTTAATGCACTGGCGATGTGAGTGGCGACTTCGCTAAACGATAAATTAAAAATTTCACCTGTCGGTGAATAACCAATTGGTGAAACCAGTACGACAGCACCAGTATCCAATACGCTTTTCAACGATTGGGTGTTGACCTTTCGCACTTTGCCGGTGTGTTGAAAATCAATTCCATCGATAACGCCATAAGGCATGGCGACGACAAAGTTGCCACTGATGACTTGCATATCAGCATCATGCATGGGGGAATTGGGCAAGCCTGTAGAAAGTGCAGCTTCAAGCGTTGTGCGTGCAGTACCAATAGCTTCAATAACCAAAGGCAAACTTTCGCTATCAGTGATGCGCATTCTTTTATGAAAATGACTGTAAGTGTCAGCCAATTGCAATCGTTCATCAATTTGTGGTCGTGCACCATGCACCAACACTAGTTTGACATCGAGACTGCAGAGCAATGCAATGTCATGCACTATGTTATGGAAATTGGCATGAGTGATGGCTTCGCCGGGAAGCATCACCACAAAGGTTTTGTCACTGTGTCGATTAATATAAGGCGTTGAGTGACGAAACCATTTTACGTAATCGTGAGTTTGAGCCACGGTAAATTCCTGATAATCAAAAAAGAACAATTAAAAAATGCAATTAAAAAGAAACGGTTCTTTGGGTTTTATGACTTTCTTCTGCTGCCAGCAGAACTTCAACTGCTAATAATGCCTGTTGTGCTGTGAAACGCAATGGTTCTTGACCGGAAATATGACGGACAATATTGCGATAAAAGTTTTCGTAACAACCTGTGACACTTTCAATTCGCTCTGTTTCCACGCCCTGTGCTGTTTGTAAATGCAATAAACCACAGTTGTCGTCAGCATGTTTTGCCCATTGTGGATGGCCCGGTAAAACACCCTTCATCATTTGTTGTTCCTGCACATCCTGACCAAACTTAAGGAAAGATCCTTTATCACCATGCAAGCTGACAGTTGCACCTTTGGCGCTCACAAACGTATTGGATCGCAACAGCACACGCATATCGGCGTAATGTAAACACACATTAAAATAATCAGTGGAGCCATCAGGCCGACGCAAGCTACGCATATCGGCTTGCACGGCTAGTGGGCAGCCGAATAAACACAAAACAGAATCTACCATGTGTACGCCCAAATCAAACCAGGTTCCTGCACCAGGTAAATTATCTTCTTTCCAGCGTTTGTGTGTGACTGTGTTTCTATAGCGATCATAATGCCATTCGACTTCAATAATTCTTCCCAGTTGTTGTGATTGAATAATTTTTGCAACAGTTAGATGATCGGTTTCCAAACGTTTATTATGGAAAACAGCGAGACATTTTTGTTGTTGGTTGGCGAGCGACATTAATTCTTTGCCTTCTTGTAAATTAATCACAAAAGGTTTTTCCAATACCACATGCTTGCCCGCTTTCAATGCAGCCTTTGCCATAGAGTAATGAAACTCATTGGGGGTATTGACTACAACCACATCAATATGTGGATTCTGTAAAATGTCATCGAAACTTTTTACAATAGAGGCTTGAGGATAATCATTCAGCGCTGATTCACTATTGCGCTGCAAAATACTGTGCAGTTGCATACCGGGTTCAGCGGTAATTAATGGCGCATGAAATACTTTGCCTGACATGCCATAAGAACAGAGTGCAACTTTTAACATGATAATCTCAAATTATTTGCAATAATGCGGACGTTTTCGCCGCTCATGGTAAATTAAACCCCTCAATCAACAAAGGAGTTCACTATGTTAAATCGTCATTTTTTGCCTGTTATTCTCTTATCCGGTCTGTGCATTACTGCTTGCAGTAAAAAAAATGAAGCTCCTGCTGAAGAGACCACCAATAACACTGCACAGGTCGCATCAACTGTTGCAGAAGCTGTCAGTTCCCAACCTCAAGTGGAGGCAGTTGTTGAAGATCCGGAAGTGGCCAAAAAACGCAAAGCCATGGAATTTGCCTTGAAAGAAGATGAAATTAAAAATGATCCCAAGGGTCAGTGGGCAGTGAATGCAAAAGCCAGTACAACCTATGCCGGTAATTTGGATAATCCTCAAGCCAGTTATCATCCGATGCAAGCAACCGGTGTTCCCAATGTTGATCGCCATGCAGATGATTCCAGTTCATGGGCGACAAAAGAAGCAGATGCGGGAATTGAATGGATTGAATTGGATTACGCCAAACCTGTTAATGCCACAGAAATTCGTATACGCCAAACATTTAATCCGGGTGCCATTATTAAAGTAGAATTATTTGATGAATCAGGTACTGCACATAATGTTTGGCAAGGTCCTGATATGACCAGCTATCCAGACAACGAAATTGCCTGGTTAAATGTTGCGGTGGAGAAAACTCAATATAAAACCCAAAAAGTAAAAATTACTTTGGCAACCAACGCAGTTGATGGATGGAATGAAATTGATGCGGTGCAATTGATAGGCGAATAAGTTAAATAGAGATTTTTGCACGAAGTAAAATTAAACAATGAATTTGTGCAAAGGTCTCAAATAATATTAAGTCAAGAAAGGCAGCGCTGGCTGCCTTTTTTATGTCATTAATCCAATCGCTTTTTAAAGTTTAATGTGGCAATCAATATGCCCAGAATGGCAAATAACAATAAGCAGAAAATATCACCACCCAGATCAGTCCAGTGCGCATCGCGCAAGACTACGCCGCGAATCATGCGTACAAAGTGTGTGGCCGGTAATGCTTCGGCAATCCATTGTGCAGGCTTTGGCATGGCAGCGTAAGGAAAAATAAATCCGGATAATAAAATGGATGGCAATAAAATAAATACTGTCATTTGCATGGCCTGTAATTGTGTTTTGGCTTTGGTGGAAATTAATAAGCCTAAAGCAAGGCTGGCGAGAATAAAACATAAAGTAACGACGAATAATGATGTAATGTCTTTTGGTAAAGGTACCGCAAAAAACGCATGACCCAGAGATAAAATAATCCCCATTTGGAAAAAACCGATAAAGATATAAGGCAATATTTTTCCTAACATCAATTCAAGTGGTCTTACTGGTGTTGTAATTAAAAATTCCATATTGCCCTGTTCACGTTCACGTACAATGGCAGCAGATGTAAATAAAATCATGGTCATGGTCAGAATAATCGCAATCAATCCCGGGACTATATTCACTGCACTGCGTTGTTCGGGATTAAAATAACTGACGACTTCATAAACCGAAGTGGGAACAACACTGACAGGAACACCGCGAATACTAATCGGCATTTGTCGCAAGCCTTTGATGGCATTGGTTAGCATAGGGTCAGATGCATCAGTGATCCATTGTGCAACGGGCCTTGCAGTTGGGTCGCGTTCTTTTTCAATAACTCTGCGATTAAAATCATCCGGTAAATATAAAACAGCACTGACTTTCCCTTGTGTGATTGCCGCTTCTGCTTCGGTCAGTGAAGAAAAATAATATTGAAATTCGACAACTTGTGAAGCTTCAAGATCTTGCACCAATTGTCTTGCCAAACTGCTGTGGCTGTCATCCACTAATCCGGCAGGTACATGGCGCACATCGGTATTGATTGCATAACCAAATAAAATAAGTTGTACCAAAGGGATCATCACAATCATGCCAAAAGTAATTCGGTCGCGCGATAATTGTTTTAATTCTTTAAAAACGATAGCGCCAATTCTAGTGATGCTGAGCATAAACGGCTCCTGTATTGGCAACAAATACATCTTCAAGGCTCGGTCTTACCAGTGCGTAATTAATTTGCAATTGTTGTGATGTTTTAACGGATTCCAATTGCGATAAGCTGTCTTTTTTAATCAGAACGCGCAAGCGCAAACCAATTTGTGCGGCTGAAAGAATATTTGGCTGTTGTAATAAAATGCGTTTTACATTCCGCAAATCCTGGCCATCGATTTCAACAACATCGGCATGCATCTGTTGCATTAATTCATCCGGGCTGCCATCCGCACGTTTTTCGCCGGTCTCTAAAATAGCAATTCGATGGCAGCGTTCGGCTTCATCCATATAGTGAGTTGATACCAAAATGCTGGTGCCTGCATCACTTAAATCAAATAATCTTTCCCAAAATTCGCGGCGATTTTCAGGATCAACAGCCGATGTGGGTTCATCCAAAAATAATAATGAAGGTTTGTGTAATGTAGCAGCTGCCAGAGCCAGCCGTTGTTTTTGACCACCACTGAGTGCGCCTGCCATGACTTTTTTCTTATCGGTTAAATGATAGAGTGACAAAAGTTCATCAATGCGCTGTCTGGCGTAATGTTTTTCAAGGCTATAAATTTTTGCTACAAACTGTAGATTTTCAAGAAGTGACAGATTTTCATAGAGTGAAAATTTTTGCGTCATGTAGCCAATTTGATTGCGAAGCTTTTCTGCATCTTGTGGTAGATCGCAATTTAATACTTTTATTTTTCCCTTGGTGGGTGTGAGTAAACCGGTGAGCATGCGAATCGATGTTGATTTGCCGCAACCATTTGGGCCAAGAAATCCATAAATGCAACCTTTGGGAACTTTGAGGTCAACATTATTAACAGCAAAATAATCACCAAATTGTCGTGACATGCCCTCTGCTTCAATTACCCATTCTGTCATTTCAGCTCCATGTGCAGAGGAATCCCGGTTGGTAATTGGGTTGCATCTTGCAAGTTGGCTTCCATTTTATACATTAATCGTGTGCGTTCAGATTGATGTAGTGAAAAGTAAGGCGTAAAAAAAGGGCGGGGACTAATGAAGCGAATTTTTCCGGCAAAAGGTTTTTCGATACCATCGATATAGATATCAACAGTGTCGTTGACTTTATATTTTGCCAGGGATGTTTCCGGTAAAGATAAACGTGCAAAAGGAATGCTATCAGCTGCAATAATTGCCACTACTGCTCCCAGGGGAACACGTTCGCCAATCTCATAAGGGAAATCCTCCAGTACACCGTCACGGGTTGCTTTGATTTGCAAATCATCCAGCTTTTTTTGCTCTTGTGCCAATAAAGCTTCTGCATTTTTTAATGCGGCTTCGGCTTGTTGAATAATTTCTTCACGATTTCCGGTTTGCAATTCATGAAATTGCTGTTGACTATCATCCAATTGTGCTTTGGCCAGGTCGAATTGTAATTTGGCTTGATCCAGTTCTGCGTCTGAAATCAATGACTGTTTTCGTAATGACTCGCGACGCTGTAGCTCCCGCTGTGTATTATCCAATTTTATTTTAGCTTGTTGTACACGCGCTTTGGCGCTGGCTATCTGTTCCTGACGCGAACCATTTTTATAAAAGTTCAACGAAGCTTCTAATCGGCTTCGCTCAGCTTGCATTTGTTTGACGCGTTCTGATTCCAGAGTCGAATCGAGGCTTAATAACAAATCGCCTTTTTTCACATATGTACCTTCAGCAACGGCGTGATTCAAGATAATTTCATTAGCCGTTGCAGATAAAGTAATACGATCACGTTCGAGAGTGCCGAATGCAGAGGGTGCTTCCATTTGTTCGCAGGCGGTTAATTGAATACTTAATATCAGCAACAATATTTTTTTCAATTGTTCATACTCCGGATTTATTGTATGTCTGAATTTTATCCTGGTAGCTACGGTGATTATGTTTTACAAACAAAATTTCTCAATTAACTGCCGAACAATTTTTACCGCAGGTTCCAGTTGATTTAATGCGATAAATTCATCGGGTTGATGAGCTTGATCGATTGAACCCGGGCCAAGGATAAGCGTTTGCATGTTCAGTTGTTGCATAAAGGGTGCTTCAGTGGCGAAGGCAACGCTTTCAGATGGATGGCCGGAAAGTTGCTCGCCTATTTTCACCAACTCTGAATTTTCATCCTCTGCAAAGGGTTCAACACCTTCGAATAAGGATGAAAAGACAATATCGGTTTTGCTGGCGTCGGCAATCGGGTTGAGCCTTTGTTGGATAATGTCGCGCAATTGGTGATTATCCATTCCGGGTAATAATCGTAAATCAAAATGCAATTCACATTCACCGCAAATTCGGTTGGCGCCATCGCCGCCATGAATGCAACCCAAATTTAGCGTGGGTATTTGTACGGCAAATCCGGGGTTGCGATATTGCAGTTGTAATTCATTACGTAATTTTTTTAATTCGATTATTACATCTGACATCACATCCAATGCATTTTTCCCCAATGCAGGATTGGATGAGTGCCCGCTTTTTCCTTGCACACGAATGCATTCCATCATGATGCCCTTGTGCATACGGATAGGTTTTAATTCGGTGGGTTCACCAATAACGGCATAACGAGGTGTGTTGCCTGCAATTCCTTGTTTAGCCAATGCACGTGCGCCACTCATGCTACTTTCTTCATCTGCGGTGGCTAATACAATTAATGGATGTTTAAACGTCTTTTGCAAATATGGTTGTACTGCTTGCAATATGATGGGAAAAAAACCTTTCATATCGGTTGCACCCAATCCATAAAGTTTTTGGTTTTTTTCAATGAGTGTGAATGGATCGGATTGCCAACGGTTTTCATCATAAGGAACAGTATCACTGTGGCCTGCCAACACTAATCCGCCATCACCTTGACCTAACGTGGCAATCAAATTGGCTTTGCCTGTTTGTGCCAATGGCATGATGCGGGTGCTAAATCCTGCATCGCCAAACCAATTGGCCAGTAATTCAATAACCGGTAAATTTGGCATGTCCCATTTGGCGACTGCACAACTGACAGAAGGCTTGGCAACCAGTTGTGCCAGTTGGTCTTTATAAAGATTGGTGTTGAACGACATAGAATTATCCGCTTGAGTCAACCGGATAATTCTATGCTTGCCTGAAATGAAATTGTACTTTTTTATTTACAAAATCATTCTTGTGAAAAAGGTGCAATACCAAATACCGCAATCTCGTTGATTCTGGCATGGGTCGATTGCGCCAGAGAACCTCTTCTGGCGACAACTCGTAAATTGCTTGTGGTGATAGTGGGTATTGCGTGTGCGCGATGCAATTGATTGTTATCAGTGATGGATACAAGAAGTGTCCAGGTTTGACCATTCAAATATTCAATATCGTAATCGCGAATAATATAGTCAGCGGTTGTGAAAATATCGACGCTGTTAATGGTTACGGCTGATGACCAGGTGAGTTCGACCCATTGTGGTAAAGAAACCGTATTATTATTGACCCAACTTTGTAAACCACCTAACTCATGACTCACGCTGTAATCATTAACGCGATAAGGATAATAGCAATGCAACACTGATTCGACATCCGGGCAATAAGTTGATGAGGCAGTAGCAGAGGCATAGGGCGCAATATTACTTACCAGAACGCGAATGCTGCTCGTGCCGGTGTTACCGTGACTATCAGTCGCAGAATAAGTAATAGTGTGTGTTCCCATGGATAAAGTATTGATGTCCAGTGACGTGCCGTAACCTAAAAATCCATCGATACTTGAAGTCCAGCGCAATGTGGTTATGGGTTGGCCTGTTGCTGCGCTTTGATTAATTTGTTCCTGTGTTGGCAGTGCGCCATCCTCTTGATCATTTGCATAACCTTGAAGGTCAAGTGTGTCACCCAGTTGTATTGCATAACCATCCTGTTGCTCAATAAAAACGGAAGGAATAGTGCCTTGCAAAATTACATTCAGGTTGTAGCTTGCTGTTGCGGGTAAATAAATATCATCTGCTTCTTTTGTTGCAGTAATAATCACATTGCCAATACTGACACCGGTCACAACACCTTGTGCATCAACAGTGGCGACAGATGTATCGGAAGAAGAATAAATAATATCGCCAGATCCTGGCGCAGCAGCAGTATTCAATGTGTTGGTAAATTGTTGGTAGAGATAAACACTTGCAGAACTGCTGGTTGCAAATTGAATGGTTTGTGGGAGTTGTGGTTCTGCACCATTACGAATAATCGCAACGCCCCGGTTGGCATGAGTCGCAGTTCCATCAATTGCAGTGACTTGCAAGCTAAAACTTTTATCAATTTCTTCGTTGATATCATCAATGAGTGTGACAGGAATTTCTTTTAATACTTCACCGGGTGCAAACGTAATTTCACCGGAAACAGGGATGTAATCTGCATTGGTTGCGGTTCCATCCTGTGTCACATAAGAAACGGTAATGGGCGATGTGCCGGGAGCATTTAATTGAACTTTAAAATTGGCGATTTCATCTTTTTCATTAAACACACCGCCAATCACTTTGACAAAAGTGGGTACTGGTTTTACAAAAATAGAGAGAGTCGCAGAATTGATCCTGTCTTCACTGTCTTGTGCGGTTAAACGAAACTCCAAAGTTGTTGCGACACTGACATCGGGCAGAAGAATCAGATTATTCAGCTCCAGCGGCGATGGAATAATAACTTGTGGGCCACTTGCTTGAGTCCAAAGTGTTTTTACAATTTGCGATCCTGCGGCTGCAGTGACGCTGGCATTCAAATTCAATAATACATTGGGGTCGGCAAATTGCCGCTGGGCAAGGGTAATCTGTGGCAATAATTCCAATGTGGATGGTGTCACAGGTTCTTCACCTGCGGGGCCAGGTACCAATACTTCACCGTTAATTCCACCGGCAACGGGCGAAGGCAAATCATTATCAGTTGATGTGGTTGATGTGCTGCCACCACCACAAGCGGTTAACAGCCCTGCAGTTGTCAACAACAAAATAAAAAATAATCTGTTGGTCACTTTTGAAATATTAGAATTCATAGCGAATACCTCCTTGAATTTGATAGGCAGATAAATGGTTGTAATCAATCATTCTTTGATATTGAATAAAACCTGATGCGCCGCCCTTTAAAATAAAAGATGATCCAACGCCGATTTGCCAGAAAGATTTATCCTCACCATCGTTTTGCAAACCAAAAGTATTTTCCGGATCGGGATCATAAGCAAATTGTGATGTAATAGGGTCAAAACCTGAATTGGTTTCGCTGAGCATGGTTAGTTTCAATGTAGGGATCAATACACCCCAGTTTTTATTGAAGACATAAGTGGATTCCACGCCTGCACCCAAGGTGAGTTGTTCAGTGGATTGTTTACCAATAATCATCGGCAAGCCGCCGCTGCCATTTTCACCGTAACCATCAACATTATTTTGTAAATAATCAAAGCGAACAAAAGGAAAAATTGTCAGCGCGTCTTTATTCCATTCCCATTGGTATTGTGAATTCAGTAAAAGTTGTGATCCTTGTGTAGATCCACGCATGGTATCACTCACGAGCAAATCACCTTCACCATATTGCACTCTGCGAGTGGAATCGAAAGCGGTGCTGACATATCCCAATTGTGTTTCCAGCGATGAATATTTCATGCTGTAAGAATTGAAAATAATAAAACTGGTGGCTTCACCGTCAAGGCTGCCATTTTGTGCAGAATAATTCAGATCATGTTGATTAAAGCCAAGGGCGCTACCTATTACCCATTTATCACTCAAACGATAATCGAGGCCCATGGTGAAAGAATTGCCCGATGATTTATAACCGGACTCCAGATCTGTGGTATCCCTTTCTGCTGATTGATGCTGCACACTGGCAAAAAATCCCAGCGCAGCCCAAATGGGTTCTGCATCACCTGCGCCACCCCCTGAACCTTGATTGGTAGAAACAACACCATTCAAGGTGAAACGATTATTACCTGCTTGCAATTGGCCAACGCGTTGTGAAACAGCAGAAGTTTGTGTGCTGGTTGACTCGGAAGTAACACGCATCAGTGCAATCGTTTCTTCCGGCGCAATTTGCCGTAATGCTGCATTGGCCGCTTCGGGATCATTTGCAGCTAATGCATCAAGCCCATTGCATCGCTCCAATAAATTACGGCGTCCTGCACCCAATTCGCTATCGGAACTTTCACGTAATTGTGTACAGACTGAATCCATTGCCAGTGCAAGGCTACGGTTGTTGGCATTGGTTGATGCATCAACAAGGTTGCTGCCAGTTACGTTAATCGTCACTGTTGCTGTGGCTGTTTGTGGTTCTGATGTTTGTGTTTCGCGAATGGTGTAGGTAAATGTATCGACGCCCTGAAAATCTTTGTTGGGTGTATAAACAACACTGCCATCAGCATTCAAAACAACGGTGGCATTCGCAGGCGGAGAAACATCAATGACAGCAATGGTATCGCCATCTGTATCAAAATCATTGCTGATCAAATTCAATGTGATACTGCTGTTCATTGGAATGCTGCGGCTATCATTCACAGCAGTAGGCGCTGCTGCGTGAACAATTCCTGGCATAGCACCCAGTGCAAAAGTGCAAACCAGAATAGAGCGAGTAAATTTTTGAGCGGTTTGATAAAAAACAATCATGGGTGTGGGCTCCTTGTTTTTATTTGCTGGAATCAACGGTGAAGTGCATAACAATATTCATTTTCTATTATCTTTTTTATCTCGCGAAAAACGGTCGTTACTATATTAAAAATTTCAACCAAAAGCATCAGCAATGCCAGAATCACCAAGCCCATCATTAGATAAAAATGCGGGTTGCGATTGGTCATGCGCAGATAATAAAAACGAGGTGATGGATTACAGCTGGATTTTCCAGGAAATCTAAACAGCTAAAAGCGGCGTTAAGTTTTTAAACTTTGCAGTGATTTTTTAGAAAGAGATCTCAATAGCGGCTATTCAACAAACCGTTCTTAATTGAAAAACAAAGGCGGATTGTGCAAAAGTTTTGCGATTTATTGTTTTTTTAACGATTGCATAGTGAAAAGTTGAACTCAGAGTAAGGTCTGATGGTGTTACCCGGGCTTACTCCAAATTCACTTTTCGTTTGAATACTTAGATGGTGTGCACTTTGTTTGCGCAAGGGCCTTTTTGACCTTGGCCTACTTGAAACTCAACCTTTTGGCCTTCATTCAAGGTTGCAAAACCGCCGCCGGCTTGAATCTCTGAATGGTGAACAAACAAATCTTTGCTTCCATCTTCTGGAGTAATGAAACCAAAACCTTTGTCTGCATTAAACCACTTAACTGTACCTTTACTCATATGACATTCTTCTTTAGTGGTGAAATAAATTTGACTCAAATCGCTATCACCATTACGACTTGAGCTTTCGGATTTTTACGATGGAATCGTGTTATTTCAGCAAACCTGCGCTGTCGTAAAGAAATCGAGTCATTACCGACCGGGAAGGGAATGCAGGGATCTTACAGTAGTATTGGCAATTTAGCGAAGCTTCTTTCAGCATTTGGGGTGAAATTTGATCGAATGTCGCATAAAGCATTGGTTGTGATGCTGAGGAGCCTGGTTAAATTGGGTAAATACACATATTGAGAGAAACAGAATTTTGAACACTAATCGAGTCATATTATGAACACAATTTCATACGCTATTGCAAAATGTAATCTTGAAGCAATTATGAGCCAAGTTTGTGATAAACATGAGCCTGTCGTTATTGTGAGTGACGAAAAATCAGTAGTGTTATTGTCACTTGAGGATTACAAGTCGCTTGAAGAGACGAATTACTTGCTCCGAATGCCAGAAAACGCTCGAAGACTACTGGAATCAATAACCGAATTGAATCGTTTGTAAGGTTGGTTGTTTTTTCTTATTCACAAACAAAAAAAGCCCGATTCAAACGAATCGGGCTTTTCATTTATGCGTAGTTAAAAATTTATTAACCAAACACACCTTTGAAAAAGAAGAAAAACAAAATCGATAAACCGGCGCCAGCGGGTAAAGTGATTACCCAGGAGGCAAAAATTCCACCAATGACTCCAAGATTCAAAGCGCCGATTCCACGAGCCAAACCAACACCCAATACTGCACCTACCAATGTGTGAGTCGTCGAAATGGGTAAACCGATTCCGGAGGCAATGACCACAGTTGCGGCGGCGGACATTTCAGCGGCGAAGCCACGGCTTGGCGTGAGTTCGGTGATTTTTTTGCCGATGGTGATCATGACTTTGTAGCCATAAGTAGCGAGGCCAATCACTATGCCTACTCCTCCAAGTAATAAAATCCAGGGAGCAACTGCGGCTTTGGCGCCGACAACACCTGTATCAATTACGCTGATGACGGCGGCCATTGGGCCAACTGCGTTGGCTACATCATTTGAGCCGTGGGCGAAAGCCATGGAGCAAGCGGTGAAAATCATCAGTACGCCAAAGACGCGTTCAACACTGGAGAAACGGTTGTTTTTGTCAGCATCTTTATCCTGATTAATTCGGCTGAGCAGGAACATACCTATACCGGCAACGATCAGGCCGATAATGGTGGCTATGCCCATGGCCTGCAGAAAACTGAATTCTATGTGGTGCGATTTAAGAACGTATTTCAAACCTTTCAAAATGGTGACCATCGACAGGAAGAATCCCACGGCAAACATGTAGAAAGGGATGTATCGTTTGGCGTTGGCGAAGGGATCTTCAGTATCCAGAATCAAATGCTGGACCGAACGAAAAATCCAGAATGAAAGAATGCCTGCAACCAGTGGTGAGGTGATCCAGCTGCTGACGATAACCCAAACCTGACTCCACTGAACGGCGTCCACTGACACTCCCACTGCAGCAAAACCAATAATGGCGCCAACAATTGAGTGCGTAGTGGAAACTGGCCAGCCCAGAATGCTGGCAATCAATAACCAGGTGCCTGCAGCCAGTAATGAAGCCAACATTCCATAAACAAACAAATCAGGATGATCGGTCATCACTGCCACATCGACTATGCCACTGCGGATGGTTTCAGTGACTTCACCGCCGGCAAGATAGGCGCCGGCAAACTCAAATACCATCGCAATAATGATGGCTTGCTTCATGGTCAAAGCACGCGAACCCACCGATGTTCCCATGGCATTGGACACATCGTTGGCACCTATACCCCACGCCATAAACAGGCCAAAGCAACAGGCAATAATAAAAAGAATCTGGCTATATTCTGCGAATAAAGTCATGAGAGATACCTGATAATGTCAAACAAAAATTAATGAGCCAGAAGCAATTGCAATCGACCGCCCACATTGTGAGCACAGTCTGCCAGGTCGCCCACCCAATCAATGATGTTGTACAAAAACATCACATCAACTGGCGGCAGTTGTGCTTCCAGTGCGAACAGAGAAGTGCGAACACCGATTTCCAACTTGTCAGCTTTTTCTTCCAGGTCATCCAGTTCCTGAATCATTTTTTCAACGACAGTCAACTCGCGGCCGCTAAAACCGGTTTCGAGTAATTCATCCAATTCATTAATAGCAGTGAGAGCTTGCTCGGCAGCCGCAACACTGGAACGAACGAAATCCAGCATTTGCGCTTGCATGCTGGCAGGGATGGTCATTTTGCGGCCCATGATAATGCCGGCAATATCCTTGGCGCGGTTGGCGATACTGTCCTGGGTGGAGAGAAGATCCAAAATATCGGTACGGGGAACAGGAAGGAAAAGACTTTTGGGAAGGTGCAAACGCAGTTGTTTTTTTATCTCGTCGGCATCATTTTCGTGCTTCACAATGCCTTGCTGGATTTGACTGGCAGTGTCCCAATTATGTTGAGTGACTGCCTCAAAGAAACTGACCAATTCCTTGGCGGCTTTCACGGCCACAGCCATGTGTTCTTGCATGGGTTTGATAGGTGAGCGACCAAACAAATTGGAAAAGTTGGCAAAGGGCATAAAAGTCTCCGGCTCGAAAAGTGTGCGCAGTATAAAAATTTGATTCCGCAAGGTCACGTATAATTTTTACCGTTTTGTGACAAAAACAGCTTGCTTCTGACGGAGGCACAGACGACACAGGCTTTAGCAGCTACAATCGGTAAATTCTGTGTTCCCAATAAATGTTTTTCAGGATGCAAATATGGCGGCAGTTTTAGACAGATTTCTTGATTTGCGTGGCGTAATTCAGGATTTGATTCGCGCAAACCGTATGTCCCGCGAAGATGGCAATCGATTGTTGGGGATGAGTCGAACACATGAACAAGCGGTTATGCATCCCTTGAATTACATCGCCTCGCAAAATCTGGAAGATCAGGAACGCCCCGGAAAATTACTGGATATAGAAATACTCACCCAATGGTTGGCCAAAGAAGCGGATTTGCCCTGTTTTCATATTGATCCCATGAAAATTGATGTTGCCAAATGTACGGAAGTCATGGGTTATGCATTTGCCAAGCGACACGGAATTCTCTGCGTACAAGTCCTGAAAGATGAAGTATTGGTTGCCTGCACCCAACCTTTTGTTGCCGGATGGGAACCCCAGGTCGAGCATGTGGCTCGTCGCAAGGTTAAAAAAGTGTTTGCCAATCCGGGTGATGTTGAACGTTACATGGTGGAGTTTTATACCCTCTCACGTTCTATCTCCAACGCCTCTGGTGCAACCTCGTCGATGGTTACCAATTTTGAACAATTGGTGGAGTTGGGCAAGGCAACCGATCCTGATGCAAATGACCAGCACATAGTCAAAATCGTGGATTGGTTGTTGCAGTACGCATACGATCAGCGTGCAAGTGATATCCATATAGAGCCACGCCGTGATATAGGTCGAATCCGGTTTCGTATTGATGGTGTTCTGCATCAGGTTTATGAATTACCGTTTAATGTATCAACTGCAGTCACCAGTCGTTTTAAAGTATTGGCGAGAATGGACATCGCAGAAAAACGCAAACCACAGGATGGTCGTATTAAAACCCGCCGATCAGATGGCAGCGAAGTGGAATTGCGCGTATCAACATTACCAACCGCATTCGGCGAAAAATTGGTAATGCGTATTTTTGATCCACAAATTTTAATGCGTACCTTTAATGAGTTGGGATTGGTTGGTGATGATTACCAGCGTTGGCTTGGAATGTTGGAGCGACCCAACGGCATTTTGTTGGTGACAGGTCCGACTGGATCAGGAAAAACCACCACGCTTTATACCTCGCTACGACAAGTTGCGACTTCCGAAGTGAATGTCAGCACCATTGAAGATCCTATCGAAATGGTGGAAGAGACGTTTAATCAAACACAAGTGCACCACAAAATCGGTTTGGATTTTGCCGCCGGTATTCGCAGTTTGATGCGGCAGGATCCCGACATCATTATGGTGGGTGAGATTCGCGATCTGGAAACTGCGCAGATGGCAGTGCAAGCGGCACTCACCGGGCATTTGGTGTTATCAACTGTTCACACCAATGATGCGCCGGCAACTGTTGCACGTTTATTGGATTTGGGAATTCCTTCCTATTTAATCAATGCCAGTTTATTGGGTGTAATGGCACAACGTTTGGTGCGTACACTTTGCCCGCATTGTAAGGAAGAGGGCACAATCAATCCTGCCCATTGGCAAGAATTGGTCGCGCCCTGGAAAGTATCGGCACCGACAAAAGTGTATCGCCCGGTAGGTTGTCTTGAATGCAGGAACACAGGCTATCTCGGTCGCCAGGGCATTTACGAAATCATGTTGCTAACTGAAAATCTGAAAGAAAAAATCACTCCTGATTTTAATTTGCAGGATTTGCGTCGTTTGGCCATGAAAGAAGGTATGCGCACTTTGCGTTTATCCGGCGCACAAAAAATTGCTGCCGGGCTTACGACTATGGAAGAAGTTTTGCGTGTAGCGCCACCAGCAGAAAAATGATTTGTATAATCGAATAATTAACAGGAGTGATCATGAAATTTATCAATTTATTCGTTGTCGCAATTTTTGCCTTTACCCTCAGTAGTTGCGGCACAGAAAGTAAATCCGGAAATAATAATATTCAGCCTGAAAATCCTGTGTATGTGGCAGAAGTGTTAATGCATGAAGGGCAATTTGCAAAAGCGAAAAAAGTCCTGGCCTCCTATCTGCAAACAATACCTGCTAATTGGCAACCGCGATTCGTACAAGATGGGCGACAAAAAATTCATTATTGGGATGAACATACAATAGAAGTTTGCAAAAAAGTTGATCAGGAAAAAACAGGTTTGCCGGTTGATCCAATTATGGGTAAATCCTATTCCAAAGCTTATTTCATTTTGGGTTTTATCGCGGTTGAAGAAAAAGACTATCAATTGGCGAACCAATATTTGGATAAGGCACTGTTGCTGGAACCTGATCATCCAGGACTGATTTCCGAGAAGGCAGCAATGATGATGGATCCCCAGGCGTTTCAATTGAAAGAATCCTTGTATCGTAAAGTAATTGAGTCCGAAAATTGCGTACCTGATTTGGATCGTGCGAGAGCCTACAGGGGTTTGGGGGTCGTATTAATTGATTTGGAACGATTGGATGAAGCTGAGACGGCACTTTATGAATCCTTAAAGTATGAAGGTAATCATCCACTCGCAATTAATGAATTGAATTACATCGATAAGCTGCGTAATGGTGGCAAGAAACAACCATTACAATTAAATAAGCCCCCTAAAAAATAAAATCGTGAATAGCGTTATTGAATTCAATTCAGGATATTGAACTTTGATGTAATTAAATAACATGCAGTAGAGCATCACAGGTGGCGGCAGACACAACAAGGTGCGCACCTGTAAATTAAAAAATACAAAACATCAGAATCTGAAATGAGTTGGGAATATTTTTTAACGCATTTATTCTCTAAAATAAATTTGCAATCCAAACCCATGCGCCAATCAATTTGCTGCCGACGACCATCAACATAATGGCCAGTGCAGGGCGCAGCCAGTGATCGGCTACACGATTGGCGAGATGGCTGCCAAAATAAATTCCCGGCAATGATCCCATTAATAAATTGGCGAGCAACCCCCAATCCACATTTCCCAATCCCGCATGGCCCATGCCTGCAACCAATGTGAGTGGAACAGCGTGCGCAATTTCAGTTCCCACCAAGCGAACAGTGGGCAGCAACGGATAAAGCATAAATAAAGCAACAGTGCCCAAGGCTCCTGCGCCGATGGATGTGATGGTGACAATGACGCCCAGAATTAGGCCCGTCACCACAGTAGCAACAAATTGTTGCCGATGATTCATACGGGTGACCCACAGATCATTCTTTTTACTGTAATCGAAAATTTTTCGTTTGAAGAGAATGGCGACGGCAGTTAGAACCAGAGCGTAACCCAGAGTGGTTTTGATAATGGCATTGAGTGAATCCATATCGGATTTCATATAGTGCAGCCAGATTAATGTCAGGCCAGCTGCCGGAACACTCCCTAAAGCAAGCCAACCGGTGATGCGCCAATCAATATTCTTTTTTTTGTGATGAACATGAATGCCACCAGCCTTGGTGATTGCGGCATAAAGTAAATCGGTTCCAACCGCACTGGTGGGGGTGATGCCAAATTGCAGGAGTATTGGCGTCATTAATGAGCCACCACCGACACCAGTGAGGCCCACAATAAAACCAACTGCCAGACCTGCAATAATGTAAACCAGCTGTATATCCACACCGTCCCCAAAACTGTTTAAAAAACAGCAAAATGTTTGAAAATCAACAGGTCGCGCAGACTAGCGATTTGTTTTATGTCTGTAAAATGACGATTGGTTTGGATCTTATAGGGAAAGGATATAAAAGATTTACAACTTGAGGCTGAGCCTTTCATTTTGATTGTTCAAACTTTGCACGCCAGAGAGGTTCAACACCAGATCCAACAATTCGTCCCAGGGTTCCGCATTGCGCATACCTTTAATGGATTTATCAATAGCATTGGCTTTGCGTAGCATTTGTTGCAATTGTGCTGGTTTAAAACGACGTAATGCATTTTGGATTAATGGTTGGCGCTTTTCCCAAACGCCTGCTTGTCTGGCAGCTATTTCAAATGATCTTCCCTGTGCTTGCAATTGTGCGATTTGATTCAGGCTGCGGATATCACGCAATATTGCCCAGAGAATGCTGATTGCGTCTGAACCTTCACCGCGTAATCCTTGTAATGTTTTTGCTGCTGCGCGTGCATCACCCTGCAAGGCTTTGTCGGCGAGACTGAATGGGTCGTAGCGCGCACTGTCAGCAACAGCACTGGCCATTAATTCATAATTTATATGTTTATCTGTTGTCAGCAGCGCCAACTTTTCAATTTCCTGAACGGCTGCCAATAAATTTCCCTCAATACGTGAGGCTAATAAATCAATGGCATTTTGATCTGCCGATAAGCCGGATTGTTGTAAACGTGTTGCCACCCAGCGTGATAATTGACTGGGTGGAATCGGCCAGATTTGCACATGAATGCCATTGTCTTCAATCGCTTTGACCCATTTACTTTTTTGTGTGGCGGAATCCAGTTTTTCGGTGATGACTAACAACAGATTATCGGGTGATGGATTTTCCAAATATTCCTGAATCGCTTTGGTGCCTTTATCACCAGGTTTGCCCGATGGCATGCGCACTTCAAAGATTTTTTTATCGGCAAATAATGACAAGCTATTCGCTGATGCGAGTAACTGATTCCAATCAAAACTGGTTTCAGCGTGAAAAATTTCGCGTTCGCTAAAACCTTGTTGACGTGCAGCCTTGCGAATTTGATCGCTGCTTTCCTGAATCAACAAGGGTTCGTCGCCTGATACCAGATAAACCGGTGCAAGTGATTTTGCTATTGCCGGAGTTAATTGATCAGCGCGGATTTTTGGCATGTTATTTAGCCGTTGTTTGATCTTGTTTGTTGAGCAGCAAGCGCGTACGACGCAAAATCTGCTGCGCCAGTTCGCGATGCATTTCTCGCAAAATCAATGCTTCTTCCTGCGCAGCACCGTTGGCATTATTCAAATTGTAATTGTAAGTGCGTGTAACACTGGCGCGTGTCATGTTGTCTGTCGATTGACTATTTTTGGCCAATCGATATTCAACACTCAGTGTTAATTCATAAGCACTGGTCAGTGCATCAGCGCCAACACCAGCAGTGCGTTTATCCAACAATAATTTTTGAATTTGCAAATTGGCAATCGCTGAATCATCGCTGACTTCTTTCAATCGATAAGTATTCAGCAGTGGTTGTAGATAAGTGAACAAAGCTGTGTGCTGATCATCCGCAGTAATTGAAATATTCGCCCATTCCATTTTTGACGAAATGTTGGGATTGCTGCCACGCAAATGCCATCCGCAGGCGCTGAGTAGGAAAATGCAAAAAATAATCAGGGATTTTTTCATTGGGGTCGCTTCAGTTGTTTAGCGTTTTCCCCCTCTCCCCTGCCCCTCTCCCACAAGGGGAGAGGGGAATTGGCCTTGTTCAATATTTTTGTGAAATTAATGATTGGTAAAATTACAAAAATATTTATAGAACTCCAATCTGCTCCCTCTCCCTTGATGGGAGAGGGTTGGGGAGAGGGTGTTTTAATTAACTTGCCACAATATTCACAAGCTTATTCGGCACAATAATAATTTTGCGCACAGTCACACCTTCCAAAAACTTCTGCACATTTTCTTGTGCGAGTGCATTTTGTTCCAGCCAATCTTTGGGGGCATCAACTGCCGCATCCAATTTTCCACGTAATTTTCCGTTTACTTGCACAACCACTTCAATAGTAGATCGAATGAGTGCAGCTTCATCCAGGACTGGCCAGCTTTCATTTAATGGAATGCTGCTATGACCCAATGCCTGCCATAAATGTTGCGTAATGTGCGGCACTATGGGTGACAATAATAATATCGCGGCTTCCAGTGCTTCACGCTCAACGGCCAAACTTTGAGGATTGGCGCGGTCCGCTAATTTGCTGGTTTCATTTAACAATTCCATAGTCGCTGCAATAGCGGTATTGAATGTTTGGCGGCGGCCATAATCGTCACTGACTTTCTGAATTGTTTCGTGTGTTTTGCGACGCAAATCTTTTTGCGCTGCAGGTAAATTGGTGGCGTCCAATTTTCCGGGGACTCCTGCATTGATATGGCCTTCAACCGCCTTCCACAAGCGACGCAAGAATCGGCTCGCGCCCTCAACACCCGAATCACTCCATTCCAAACTTTGTTCCGGTGGCGCTGCGAACATAGTGAACAAACGAACCGTATCCGCGCCGTATTGGTTGATCACCGATTCAGGATCAACACCATTGGCTTTGGATTTGGACATTTTAATCACGCCACCAAATTGCACTGCTTCACCAGTGACTCTATGTTTGGCAGAAATTAAACGACCTTTATCGTCGCGTTCAATCACCACATTTTCCGGTTCAATCCAGATTTCTTTGCCATCTTGTTTGATGTAAAAAGATTCCGCATTGACCATGCCTTGACACAGCAAACGTTCAAAAGGTTCATCACCACTCACAAGACCTTCATCGCGCATTAATTTGTGGAAGAAACGTGAATAGAGTAAATGCAAAATCGCGTGTTCGATACCGCCAACATATTGATCCACTGGCAACCAATAATCCGCTGCTTTTTTATCGATCATGCCGCCGGTAAATTGCGGGCAAGTGTAACGCGCGTAATACCAGCTGGATTCCATAAAGGTATCGAAGGTATCGGTTTCGCGTTCGACTGCTTTGCCATCGAGTTCATCTTTTTTCCAATTCACATCGGCTTTGATAGGCGAGTGAACACCGTTCATCACAACGTCTTCCGGCAAGAGCACAGGCAGTTTGTGAGCAGGCACTGGAATTTCGCCACCTTCCGGCAAATTAAACATAGGAATAGGCGCGCCCCAATAACGCTGACGCGATACGCCCCAATCACGCAAACGATAATTGGTTTTCACTCTTCCTTTATTAGCCATTTCCAATGTGGAGGCGATTGCGTCAAAGGCAGCATTAAAATCGAGTCCGTTGTACTCGCCGGAATTGATCAGAATACCTTTGTCGGTGAAGGGCAATACCCCCTCTAACTCCCCCTTGCCAGGGGGAGGACTAGACTCTCCCCCTGGCAAGGGGGAGCTGGAGGAGGTCTTGCTTTCGCTAATCACCACCTTAACCGGCAACTTATATTTCTGTGCAAACTCATAATCTCTTTCATCATGCGCAGGTACTGCCATGACTGCGCCCGAGCCGTAATCCATCAACACATAATTGGCGACCCAAACTGCAACCGGTTCACCGGTGATTGGGTGAAGGGCTTTGATGCCCGTATCCATGCCGCGCTTTTCCATGGTGGCCATATCGGCTTCAGCGACTGATTGCACTTTGCAGTCGGCAATAAATTGCGCGAGTGCGGGATTCTTCTCAGATAACAATTTCGAGATAGGATGCTCAGCGGCGAGACTCACGTAAGTCACGCCCATCAAAGTGTCGGGACGAGTGGTGTAGATCTCGAAACTGGTAAATTCACCAACCGGTGATTGCAAATCAAACCGCATTTCCAGACCACGGCTTTTGCCGATCCAGTTGCGTTGCATGGTTTTGACTTGCTCTGGCCAGTTGGGGAGCTTGTCCAGATCGTTCAATAATTCTTCGGCGTAATCGGTGATCTTGATAAACCACTGCGGAATCTCTTTACGTTCGACCAAGGCACCTGAGCGCCAGCCGCGGCCGTCGATCACTTGTTCGTTGGCGAGTACGGTCTGGTCGATGGGATCCCAGTTGACTGTGGACATCTTTTTATAGACCAATCCCTTCTCATATAAACGAGTGAAGAACCATTGTTCCCATTGGTAGTATTCGGGTTTGCAGGTGGTGAGCTCGCGCGACCAATCAAAACCAAAACCCAGTTGTTTGAGCTGGTTGCGCATATGATCGGTATTGGAATAGGTCCACTTGGCGGGTGCAGTGTTGTGTTTGAGTGCCGCGTTTTCGGCGGGTAAACCAAAAGCATCCCAGCCCATGGGGTGCAGAACATTTTTGCCCTGCATACGTTGGTAGCGGGCGATCACATCGGTAATGGTGTAGTTGCGCACATGGCCCATGTGCAGTTTGCCGCTGGGGTAGGGGAACATCGCCAGACAGTAGAACTTTTCTTTGCTGGCATCTTCTGTCACCTTGAAGCTTTGGTGTTTTTCCCAATAAACTTGGGCTTCTGCTTCAATTTCTGCGGGATTGTATTGCTCTTGCATGAGGGGCCTTCAACTAACCTGATAAAAAGAAGGCGGATTATAGAGCTATTCAGCATTCTGTCACATCATCGATTTTAGAAAAAAATTAATAAGTGTCTATTATGAAGGATGGATTTTGCCCAGCAACATGATCCCCGGGAATCTTTATGCGAAATGTCATTTTACTTTTGGTTATCATGCTTGGTGCTTGTGCGAATCAATCCGGATTAATAAGCAGTCAGCCTGACCCCGCTCTGCAAAAAGCATTATCAGGTGAATTGATTTTTGGTCGAATAATAAAAGATAGCGAATTGCCTGATGTTGATTTATTCGGGCTCACATCATCAATGAAACAATTTGCAGAAAATGCGGTTGAACACGGCAGTAGCGATGCAGATAAAGCAGAGTTGTTGCATCTGTCGTTGATTCGCAGTGGTGTGCAGGGTGGTCAGGGAATTACCTATTCAACTTTTAATACAGGAACCGCACGCGAAGTGTTTGAAACCGGTAAGGCAAATTGTTTGGGATATACCTTATTGTATGTTTCCCTTGCCCGTCATGCTGGATTAAAAGCCCAGGTAAATCAGGTCATGGTGCCCCCATCCTGGGATATGAATTCAAAGCGTTCTTATTTTTTAATGCGCCATGTCAATGCCAAGGTTGTCGCGCGTAAATCGCGTTGGCCATTGGTGCGTGAAGCACATCGTATTTCAGATGTGAGCGATGTGGTGGTTGATTTGGAGATTCGTCGATTCCGCGCCAACTATCGACAAAAAGCCCTGGATAATTTTGAAACTGAAGCACTTTTTTACAATAATCGTGCGATGGAGTTTTCTTCTGATGAAGATGAAAAAAATTCGTTTTTATATTTGCGTCGTGCACTCAAGGTTAAAGATGACCAAAGTTTTATCTGGAGTAATCTGGCCAGTTTGTATCGTAAACGCGGTGATCTTGACCTGGCAGAAGTGACTTATTTACATGCACTATCGTTGGATGCGCGGGATTTAACCGTATTGCATAATCTGGCCAGTTTGTACAAACAAACTGGTAATTTGCAACAATCGGAAATTTATCGTAAAAAAGTGCAGCGTTATAGAAACTCCAATCCTTATTATCTTTATCAGGCCGCTATGTCTGCTCAGGCAGCAGGGGACATACCAAAAGCGCTGGATTATATAAAGCGTGCCATTCAAAAAGAAACGGATGATGACAGGTTGTATTTACTGGCAGCCGACATAATGAAAGCGGCAGGTGATTTGGCCGGTGCAGAAAAAATGCAGAAAAAAGCAGATGAACTGAAAAATTTATATTAGGAACCGTTTTATGAAAATCAGGCAATTATATTTAATGATGTTGCTGTTATGGTCGTTTTCCTGTGTGGCTGAAAATAAAATGATGAATTCAAATAAACTGTATCTGTGGCCTGAAAAACCAATGGTAAGCCCTGATCGCGAAACTATAAAAGATCAACGGGTTTATTTTGTTGATAATCCTTCCATGGAAGTTTTTTTTCCGGAAAAAGAAAAAATAAATGGGACAGCAGTGGTTATTTTTCCTGGTGGAGGCTATGTGCGATTGGCGATTTATCATGAAGCTTACGACATTGCAAAATGGTTTGCTGAACGGGGAGTAACTGCTTTTGTGGTGAAATATCGCATGCAGGAATATGGTTTCCCGGCTCCATTGCTGGATGGCTTGCGTGCTGTGCGTATG
>CBFGPN010000013.1:0-40745 GCA_965650675.1 uncultured Cellvibrio sp. | reverse complement strand
CTGCAAGACCCACTCTCTGTTTTACTATGGATGATGGTTATCTTGATCAGCTAACTGTATTGACACCTGTATTACTGAAATACAATGCCAAGCCCACACTCTTTGTATTGAGTGATTTCTCCGATAATATCGACTGGCCATGGGATGCAAAAATTATTTATCTCTGCCAAACAACATCCGTACCCACAATAGAATTCACTTACAACGATCAGTTTTTTTCGCTGGATTTCAGCAATCAGGAATCACGTATCATCAGCCGTCGCAAAATAACGGCTTTCGCAAAACATTTATCCGATGAAATCCAAAACCATTTTTTACAGTTTTTGCAAGACAGACTGAAAATATCCTTGCCAGCAACAGCACCAGCAGAATTTGCACCGGCAGATTGGAATAATCTGAGGCATTATCACGCATTGGGATTAAATGTAGGCGCACATGGTAAAACTCACAAAGTATTCAATACCTTAAGTGAAGAAAAAATTAATCTGGAGCTACAGGATTCAAGGGACAAACTGTTTGCACAAATCCCCAGTGCCTCAGACGTATTTTGTTATTCATCCGGTACAAATAAAGATTACTCACCTGAACATTGTTCACTGGTCAGCAATGCCAATTTTATGGCCGCTGTAAGTGCAAAACCTGGAAATACGACCCTGGTTAATATCAAACAAGACTTGTTTAATATCCCGCGTCATAGTTTTCCAGCCAATCTCAATCAATTTATTCGATATTCATCCTGGGTTGAATATCTTCGATCCAAAACAAGCTAACAAGAAAGAGTTCAATGTCTAACGCACAAACAACAGAGCTTTCCGCCCTATTAAAGGCACAAAAAAATAAAAAAGGGGAGATAGCCCGACAATTCAAACAGGTAGAAAAAGGTAGTGATGAACACAAACTACTCTTACAACAAATGCAAGCCATTTCCCTGTTGATTGATGACACTGAAGCCGCTATCAAACAAGCGACTCAAGCCGAAAAACCAGCCGATACTTTTTTTACATCAACAAAAAAAGCATTTGATTATCTGGAACCCGAAAATCATTTCGCTGGTGGTTTTAGCATCAGCCTGGCTGATCGACATCAATTGCAGGATTGGTTTGAATATCTGCAACATCACGCCCACACTCCCTATCATCAAGCACAATGGCAGACATTGATTCAAAAAGAGTTTGACCATGAAAGTGTGATATTGATTGCCTACGATCAAACCCGTGAAATTATCGGCGGTCTTCCGCTGACACTCTTTTCAAGTAAATTATTTGGTCGTTTTGCCGTTTCCATTCCCTATATTAATTACGGCGGCCCCATAAGTGCTTACAAGAATATCTGTAGCGCATTGATCCATCACAGTAAAACGCTGTTAGATCAGTTTAATTTATCCCATATTGAAATTCGCAGTATCCAGGCTGAGCTTTATCCTGTTTATACAGCAAAAAAAGCATCCATGATTTTGCAATTACCCGACACAGATGAAATTCTTGAACAAGAACTGGGTTCAAAGCTACGCGCGCAATACAAAAAGGCGGAAGAATATTCCCCCGAACTCAAGATTGGCAAAATAGAACTACTGGATGATTTTTATCAGGTCTTTGCACGCAATATGCGTGACCTGGGAACACCGGTATATCCCAAAAGTTTTTTCCAGTCGATTTTGAATGAGCCCGCAATCCATTCTACGTTGATCATTGTCAGGAGAAACAACAAACCTGTATCCGCCGCTTTTTTAATTGGCAACAGTAATACACTGGAAATCCCCTGGGCATCCACCATTGCCGAAGCCAATAAACAAAATATGAATATGTGGATGTACCGCAACATTTTAAAATTTGCGATAGAAAATCAATTTGAATTTTTTGATTTTGGCAGATCAACCGTTGATGCAGGCACTTACAAATTCAAAAAACAATGGGGAGCGTTACCCAGACAACACTATTGGTATTACATAATGCCCGAAGGCCAAACACTACCTGAAATAAATCCAAACAACCCCAAATATAAAATATTTATCACACTGTGGAAATTAATGCCTGTCTGGTTAACCAAAATTATCGGCCCAGCTCTAATTAAGAATATTCCTTGAAGTTAGTTTTTCATGAGAGTTTGCACTATAGAGATCTGTTTTTAATCTTCAGACTTTTTTCTAGCTTTGTATAAATGCTCTAGGAGGATTTTATTATCAGGAGCCAAAGCAGATGCTTTTGATAAAATTTCTTCTGCCTGATCGTATTTTTTATTTTTTACCAAAATCCAACCGTAGGTATCCATAACATCAACCGAATCAGGAGCCATCTGATAGGCAGCGGATGCAAGCTCTTCTGCTTTGACAGGATTTGAATCAATATATAGCCAAGCGAGATTATTCATGGCAACCAGATTATTGGAGTTTGATGTCAGCAATTTTTCGTAAGAGATGATAGCCTCGGCGGACTTACCCTGTTCTTGCTGCTGCATAGCTTTTAATAAAAGCGCTTTGGGATTTGCAGAGTCGCGCTGATTCCACTCGTCTATTAATTGGCTTAAAGAAGAATAATCTTTATTGACCTGGTAAATTTCGTAAAGTTTTTCAGCATACAGCTCAAAGGGATCCATTTTCCAAGCTTCTTTAAAAGACGCTAGCGCCTTGGTATGTTGTTGTTCTTTTTCTTCAATCAGCCCTGTCAGGAAATAGTGTATTGCTGATTTTTTATCGGCATCAGGTGCTTGCAATAATGTTTTTATCTGAGCGACTTCTCCATTTTTCAATGCAATTTGCACATAATAATAAAGTGCTGTTCGATCATTGGCATCCAACCCCAGAGATTTAATAAATAGTTTCTGCGCTTCGGCCCATTTTTCTGCTTTAAACAATTGAAACCCATAATTGTTGTAAAGAGTAATAATTTGACGCCTGATTCCAGGATCAAACGTTTTTTGCAACACGAAATCCAATGAAGCTTCGACCTCCAACCATTGTTGATTGCGAGCATTTAATAATGCGGTATAAAAGTGTGGTTGCCATAAAGTTTCATCGGCAGCTTGCAGTTCTTTCAAAAACTCTTTTGCCGATGGAAAAGAGGTTGTTTCCAGCAATCCAAACCACTGGCCATAAACCTGAATTGATTCAGGAGCCAAACGCAAATAATCCTGCAGCATGTTTCTAGCAGAATCCTTTTTGTTTTGTTTGCTATATAGATCCGACAGCAGCAATAAAGAATCCTTTTTTTGCTGGCTTGTCAGGCCGGAATATTGAGCAGTCAACAACTTTTCTGCTGTTGCGTATTGTTGCTGCCTGATCATCCACCAGGACTCAATTAATACCGGCTGATACTCATCAGGGTATTTATTTTTTAATTCCTCAATTGCAGCCAGCACTGCTTTTTGATCTTGATTATGCGCCAACTGATTAAAATACGTTTGCTGGATTAAACCGTCTAACGGAGCATTTTTAAATGCTGTTTCCAACTGTGCCAATCCCTGCATTTTTTCACCAAGGCGATAATGTCGCTCAGCTAAAGCCAATCTCAACCGTTGCTGTGAAGGTTCCATGGCAATACTTTTTTCCAAAGCCATAGCACCATTTTTATCTTCAGGATTTTGCTGCAATAGCGTTAAACCATAAGTTGCCAATAACTGTGCATTGGTGGGCTGTGCATTTACTGCTGACTTTAATAACTCGATCGCTTCCGAAATTTTATTATTACGGGCTTTCAGCAAACTACTTGCCTGAATGAGACCCGGTGTTGCTGTTTCCGGATCAATCACATTGGAAAAAAACTCTTCTGCTTCCTGATCTCGACCTTGCTGAAATGCAATCACCCCCAACAAAGTAGTCACATTCGAATTATTTGGATAATTGCGATGCAATTCTGTCAATATTATTTTTGACTTTTCAATTTCTCCTTCCGCATAAAACGTAACGGCCTCATCAAAACGAGTTTTCATTGCATCCAACTGGGGGTTGGCAGCAGACAAAATCGTTTGATAGGTGTATGCCTCTCCCGACCGGCCTTGTTGCACGAGAATTTGCACCAATCGACTTAATATATTGGCTTTTTCTACTGTGAGTGTGTCTGCATTCAAACTGGAAGAAAGTGCAGTGGTAAGCGATTTTTCAGCATCATCCAATCTGGATTGGTGTACATAGACATCAGCCAAATTTACCAGTGATTCCAGATACAACACTGACGAGGAAGGGACTGACAAAAAGTGTTTTTCTGCATTGGGCCAGTCTGCATTTAATTGCGCAAATTTGGCCTGGGCAAAAGAAGTGTAGCCGTCATCATTGGAAACAGCCTCCATTTTACGAATTTCCATTTCATACTCAGGCGTTTCACCCAGGTGTAAATGGCATTGAGCTTTTAATAATCTGAATGCCTGATCCTGTTCCAAACTCGATGTGGTCAAAGTATCCAAAGCTGAGCGATATTTTTTTCGCTGAAAATAAGCATAAGCCAGTTCATAACTGAGCTCCGGCATCAAGGCGATTTTATTGCCGATTAATTTTTCCACCTCAGAATAATAACCGATTCGATTATAAATACGGGCAATCTGCAAATATCCCCGGGCAGCATCGGGAGACATCTGGATCACGTTTTTTGCTTGAATCAACGCCGCCCGCAACTGCCCCTGGTTAAAAAGTTGTTCCGCTGATTTTAGATATTGAACTGATTGATTCTCTTTATTCTGTTTGCTATCGCAAGATGAAAGCACGAAACAAAATAAACCCGCCAAAATTAAGAAAGTTGTTTTAATCACGATGATTACTCGAAATGATAGGCCAGCGCCAAACCTGTGAAATTTTCAGTGTAATCCTGCACTTCGGAATCAGATGAACGATCTTCTTTTTCTGTAAAAATTTCAAGACTGATATTACGCAAAAAGCTATATTGAAATGACAAACGTGTTATTGACTGGCGATACTGTTCTGTTAACTGCCCCAACACCGGCTCCTGATCAGAAACACTATGCATTATTAATGTTTGCGCCTGAGGTGAAAACGTATATCTGAAGTTAATAGTTGCCGTTTTTTGAGTGGACTCGGAATCAGAATCGAAATACACATCTTTTGTATTGGCAAATCCCAAAGCCAAGTCACAACGTGCGCATAGATTACTTGTATTCCAATCAACACCACCGGTGATCCGTTTAATAATTCCAACATCTGTTATGGCTGCATCAACAATCGGAACATCGGCAATAACAAAATCCAAACCTTGCCCAAGTGAACTATCTGTTATTGATTGATCCAGATAAACACGAAAATTATTGGCGCCGGATTTATAATTCACGGAAGCCTCGTAGTGAGGAACGGAATGATCCTCACCAATTTCCGGTTGCGTACTATCTCGCCCTGCACCTATAGAATAAGACAACTGCCGTAAATTAACTTGATAAACTGCTGCCGTGGAAATCAGCTTGTAATTCGCAGAAGGGAAAAATAAGAATTCCGACTCTGTTTTTTTTACACGTAAATTTACAGTATCTACCGCTGAAAAGTCGTGACTATAATCCAATCCATAAGTATTTCGATCAGCATCACGGATTTCCGATTCCAGATAACGAGTACGGGAAAAATCAGCCGAAAATATCAGCTCATCGCTTCCGCTCATTTGAAAACGTGCGCTGGGCATAGCGGACACTATCTCCCTTTCTTCCTGGTTCGCAGTGGTAGGCGCTGCTGCTATATCTTGTAATAATGTTCTGCGGGAATGGCGCAAATCCAGATTGAGAATACTGGTGGCATTACCCAACTTAACGGCCGAATCACCCTGCAAATAACTTTCGTCTTGTTGTGAATTATCAGAGAAAGTTTCCCGGGTCGCTGCATATTGCACATTGGCATTCAGCCATTCTGTAAGCCACTCACCTTCTATAGCAGCTGCGTAGCGATTTTGTTGCTCGCTAATTTCATTTCCGGATGTTTTTAATGCATTGTCAGACTCGCCAACAGCGGCTGAAAGATCTACCGAAAAATTCTTGGCGTACCCCAGAGATGGCAAGAAAAAAAACAGCGTTGTTAATTTTATTGTTGATCGCATAAAATTTCCTGACTTATCAAAGCCTAACTTGCAAATACCAACCCTGCGAATTTTTCTTTTCCAACTGCATCAACAGCCGCCAGTACTTCATCAGTCACTGCTTTTCCAAATGGAACCACCAACAAGGTGTAATCACAAAACTTGGATAAAATCCTGGCTTCTGTCGATTGCTGCACTGAAGGTGCATCCAGTACAATAAACCTGTCAGGATAACGGGATTTGATTTCACTGATAAACGCTTGCATTTTTTTGGAGTTAAAAATTTCTGCCGCAGATTCACTACCCTGCCCTGAAGGAATTATGCGTAAACGCTCAACACCCGAGGGGTAAATAATATCTTCCAGTGGAACCGAATTTTCTGAAAGGTATTGGGTTAATCCATGATGAATATCACCCAGAACATATTTTTCTATGTCTGATTCATAAGGATTACAATCGACATATAAAGCTGTCTTGTAATGATCCAACGCGAATGTGGCCGCCAGATTAAACGAAAATGCACTGGAAGATCCTGTACTTGCGACCGAAGTCACCAACACCACCATATTATCGGTTTTGCTTTTTTGTAACAGACGAATTCTGACTTCACGAAAAGCATTCAATAAACTACGCTGGCGCATACCTGCAAAAATAATTTTCTTATCGTAAAGCTCCTCATGCGACCACAATGCGGGCGAAGGAATATTTTTAATTTGTTCGTGCTTTTTGTGTTCCATTACAGCCTCTTTGACCAGTTGATCTGACGATTCAACCAAGTCATTAAATTCGTCAACCAACGACATTAGTTTCTTTTTGTCTCTGGGTTCTTTTTTCATGATACGACCCCGGGTTAACTATTGGTGATCTGCCAAAAGGCAGCAGAAGCAACG
Source organism: uncultured Cellvibrio sp. (assembly GCA_965650675.1). Classification (GTDB taxonomy): domain Bacteria; phylum Pseudomonadota; class Gammaproteobacteria; order Pseudomonadales; family Cellvibrionaceae; genus Cellvibrio. The sequence goes on along the minus strand of CBFGPN010000013.1, from coordinate 33,856 downwards.
TAAACTGTCATACCAAAACAGGCCACAGCCAAAAGCATTAATGCATCCTTACGCAATAATCGTTGCACTATGGGCGAGTCATAATGAGGAATTACGCCAATCATATTCACATCATCCGGTAATTGTTTTTGCAAAATTCTTGCAGATCGCAAATGTGGATCAACCATAATGTAAGCGATTAACAAACCTATAGGGGCAAGGAATGCAAATATAGGCCCCAGAATTACAAAATGAATAAAACGCAAACCTGCAGGGCGCAACGGAAATGAAGGTGACTCTTGCACACGGTAAGTAATGCCCTGGCCTTCCTGATCCAGTGTCATGGACAAACGGGCAGCTTCTTTCTTCTGCAACATTTCATCATACACTTTTCGAGTGACATCATTATCACGTGTCAATTCAGATAACTTTGCCTGCCTCGCAGCAATCCGCTCCTGCCTTTCCAATTCTTCCGACTGAAGATTCAGCAATGATTGCATGCGACGTTTCTGAGTACGCATTTCCACATCAGCTTCTGACAATTGTTTACGCAACTCTTCATAAAGCGGGTTTTGAAGTTTTTCACCACTGCCAAACACCGCACCCGATTCCTGCATTTTTTCTATAGACAGATCCACTTCAGCAATTTGGGATTTCAGCGAAATAATATCGGGGTAGCTGTCCTGATAGCTCAATTGCAACTGTTCCAGTTGCGATACCAGGGTTTGTCGTTTTTGTCGCAGCTCATCGGCTTGGCCTTTTGCCTGCAGATACTGACCTTCACTACCCAACTGTTGGGTAATGGTATTAATGCGAGCCTGAGTTTCTTCCAGATTAATTTTCAGTGTTTCAATATCCTGACGTAAACTTGCCAGACGGGAATTCACTTGTTCTTCTGTACCATCTGTATTTTGCGCCTTAAACTCCTTCAGTTTATCTTCCGCACTTTCCAATCGTTTTTTATAGGTTTGCACCTGGTTATCAATGAAGGTATAAGCGCTCATACTTTCATCGCGTTTTTTGCGCGCAGCATTTTCAATAAACTCTGCTACTATCGCATTCAGCACTTCAAATGAAACATCAGGATTATTTGCTGTAAAAGACAAGCGAAAATAATTGTTATTTCGCTCCCTTTCAATGCGAATACGCCCACGAATAAAATCCACTACCCGCAACTGTTCGGTTTCTGTCATTTCTTCTTTGATTAACCCGGAACGCAAACCTACTGACAGCATAATGGGTTTGGTATAAATAATTTCACTGGCTTTCTCAGATCTATCAATCTGTGTGACGACAGCATTATCTTTTAACAAAGGGCCAATAATGTTGGTGTCATCTGCATATAAAACTGCACTGGTGGTGTAGTTTTTTGGCCAGGTAAACCCTATCGCTAAAAAGATAAATGCAATAACAAGAAAAGCTGCAACAACAAAAAACCGGAATCGAATCAATTCCGCTTTAAATGCATCAAACAGCTCTCGAAGATAGACTTTGTCCATGGACTCTCTCTGTTAATTAACTCAATACTGCGATTAAAAACGTCTTTCAGGCACACTGACAATGTCAGACGGCTGCAAGGTGTAGTTGGTATCAACGTCACCATCATTAATCAAATCATCCAGTTTTATGGGGTATGCTCTGGTGGCGCCATCAATTTTTCGATACAGGGTTGCTCTATTTCCTGAAGCAAAATCATTTAATCCACCAGCAAGCAAAATCAAATCCAGTACTGTCATACCATCACGATAGGCAATCGATTGCGGATTTTTAACAGCACCGGTAACACGCACACGCCGCAAAAAATCCGAACTGCTGGGATTGGCTACTATTACAGTAACTTGCGGATTTTTTACGTAATTGGACAAACGTTTGCTGATCACTTGTGCCAACTCGGTACTGGTCATATCCGCTGCCGGAATATCCCCTACCAATGGCATGGAAATTTTTCCATCCGGACGTACCCGTAATTTCATGCTCAGTTCCGGATTGCGCCAGACATTGACATCCAGATCATCATCAACACCAATCCGGTAATCGCTGATAGTAACTGCTGATTCAACAATCGGCGGCATTTTTTCCTTTTTAGCACCGGAGCAACCGATACACCCCAATGCCAGTATCCCCGCCAATAAAGATAAAACAATTTTCATAGCTCGCTCCGTTTTTTAATGTACGCCTTTGCCTAAAAGAATAATTTCTACCGTCTGGATCATGATTAATACATCCATCATGAAACTGTGATTTTTGGTGTAATAAAGATCGTATTGCAGTTTATTTTTTGCATCTTCAACCGATGCACCGTAAGGGTATTTTAATTGTGCCCAACCCATTAATCCCGGCTTTACTTTATGACGCATGTCGTAATAGGGGATTTGTTCACAAAGACTTTTCACAAATTCAGGACGCTCGGGTCGAGGCCCCACAAAACTCATCTGCCCCACCAACACATTATAAATTTGCGGTAATTCGTCCAGCCGTGTGTTGCGAATAAATGCACCTACGCGTGTTATGCGATTGTCATTTTTTTGCGCCCACACAGCACCATTTTTTTCCGCGTCCTGGCGCATACTGCGAAACTTATAAATACGGAATGTTTTCCCGTGCAATCCCACTCTGACCTGATGGTAAAGCGCAGGTCCCTTGCTCTCGAGCTTGACGGCTATGGCTGTCAGCAACATAAAAGGCCATAACAACAATAAAAACGAGCTGGCAAGAACAATATCAAACAAACGCTTGGCAATAAGTGAACTGCGTGAAAAATTGAAACCATCGGAATACAACATCCATCCCGGCTGCAACAGGCTTACATCAATAATCCCCATTTCACGCTCGTAAAAACTCTGGGCATAAACCGAGGGAACTCCCATTAACTTGCAATCCAGAAATTGGCTTAAGGGAAATGCATCACCTGACAGACGACGACGTTCATCCGGAGTAATTACAATTTCTGAAATCTGATTTTCTCTGACAAGTTTGACCCAATCTTCAGGCTCGGGAATCACAGGAACTTCCGTTACCTGCACGACTTCCTGGGCACTGGGTACACAAGCATAAATATCAATCGCCAAGCTGCCTGAATTCGGCATAAGTTCCTGCAGAAGCTTTTTTGCTTTTGCTCCTGCACCATAAAAAATAACCCTACGCCGAACCTGTTTGGCATCGACCATTCGGATAAATATGAAACGTACAATTGAAATGATTAAGGTTGCACTTAATATGGCCCAAAAAATTAATGTCTGGCCAAAAAATGCCTCCAACGTAATTAAATCAATCAAAAATAATGCCGCACTGGAAAGCAGAAAGAAACTAACCAGAGTGCGCAATAACATGTTGACCATGCCTTCGCGCACCAGCGATGAATAAACCCCCATGGCCAAACTGCTAAAAGTCAAAACCGATACGAAAATAAAGTAAGAAACCGGCGCGAGGAAATCGGAAAATTCTACTCTGGGGTTGAAGTGCTCCACAATTGCAAAAGCCAATCTGAGGGAAATAACCAAACTGATCGCTTCTGCAATTGCCAGATATAAATAGGGAAGATGCACGTAGTGTTTATTAACGCGAATATAAGACAAACCCGACTCCTAAGGATTAACCATGATGTTCTGACAAAAAGACAAATTTCCTTGTACCAAGGCCGGGCGATTATAACCGGTTTCACAACAAATACCTGTGATAAAACAAACGGATGTAAAGTCGAAATTCATCATTAACTTGTGGTACCTTTGCCAACTTTGGAAACGCTCACTAACAGGAATTCTTTATGTTCCCAACAAATCCCAGATTATGCATTATCGGCCTAGGTTACGTCGGCCTGCCACTGGCAGTCGAGTTTGGAAAAAAAATCGACACCATTGGTTTTGATATTAACTTGCAACGGGTTGATGCTCTTCGACAAGGTATAGACGCTACACTTGAACTTTCCCCGGAAGAACTTAAAGAGCCAAAATCCCTGACGTTTTCCACACAGGAAGCCGATATCAAGGGCTGCGACATCTACATAGTCACAGTTCCTACCCCCATCAATAACAGCCATCAACCTGATTTGACACCACTCGAAAAAGCTTCTGCGCTTTTGGGTCGCGTCATCAAAAAGAACTCTATCGTCATTTATGAGTCGACGGTTTATCCGGGGTGCACCGAAGAAGTCTGCATTCCGATCATAGAGCAAGTTTCAGGCCTAAAATTCAATCAGGATTTTTTTGCCGGTTACAGCCCCGAAAGAATTAACCCGGGCGACAAGCAACGCCGCGTGCATAACATCATCAAAATTACTTCAGGATCAACACCGGAAGTTGCCGGGTATGTTGATGAGCTGTATCGAAAAATCGTGGTGGTCGGCACCCATAAAGCGAGCAGCATTAAAGTGGCCGAAGCTGCCAAGGTGATTGAAAACACCCAACGCGATTTGAATATTGCACTGGTTAATGAATTGGCACTGATTTTTCACCGTATTGGAATAGACACGCTGGAAGTGCTGGAAGCCGCCGGAACCAAATGGAATTTCCTGCCATTTCGTCCGGGCCTGGTGGGCGGCCACTGTATTAGCGTTGACCCTTACTATCTGACCCACAAAGCACAACAAGTGGGCTACTACCCGGAAGTCATTCTTTCCGGTCGCCGGGTTAACAATGCCATGGGTGCGTTTGTTGCAGATTCGGTTGTGAAGATGATGACCAAGCGCAAATCGCAAGTGGTAGATGCTCGTGTGTTAATTATGGGATTAACCTTTAAAGAAAATTGCCCCGACCTGCGTAACACGGGTGTGATCGATATTATCGAAGAAATGAAAACCTATAACACGCTGGTGGATATTTATGATCCCTGGGCAGATCCAGCTGAGGCCCATCATGAATACGGATTGGATTTAATTAATTCCCCCGAAAAAAATACATACGATGCCATCATCATTTGTGTTGCCCACAATCAATTTAAAGAAATGGGTGCAGAAGGTATTCGCGCATTAGGGAAAACCAATCATGTGTTATTTGATGTTAAACATGTACTCCCCAAATCAGCTGTAGATGCAAGGCTCTAATATGCAAACAGCCAAAGCGACCAGTCCATCTCGAAAAAAAATCACTCATGCAATGACCATCGACGTGGAAGATTACTTCCACGTCGCCGCATTCAATAAAGTGATTGACCCATCCACCTGGGAAAAATGGCCTTGTCGTGTTGAGCAAAACACCAATACACTACTGGCGTTATTTGATCGCAACAAAATTAAAATTACGTTTTTTATTTTAGGTTGGGTTGCCGAGCGTTATCCGGAATTAATTAAACGCATTCACCAGCAAGGTCATGAAATCGCATCGCACGGATACAGCCATCAACTTATTTACAAACAGGACCCCAAAATATTTCGTGAAGAAACTGAAAAATCCAAACAAATTCTGGAAGATTTAATTCAGCAGCCGATTACCGGTTATCGCGCGGCCAGTTATTCGATTACTCGCAATTCTCTTTGGGCACTCGACATATTGGCGGAATTGGGATTCACCTGGGACTCCAGTATTTTCCCTACACGCCACGACAATTATGGAATTCCCGGCAGCCCTGAAGAGCCCTATAAAATTGGTACACATACTGGAAAAACGCTCACTGAATTTCCACTCACTACCGCAAAAATTCTCGGCCAATCTGTACCCGCTGCCGGTGGTGGATATTTTCGGCAATATCCTTATTTTTTATCACGCTGGTTATTCGAAACCGCCAGTCTGAATCAAACCAAACCGCAAATTTTTTATTTACACCCCTGGGAAATCGACCCCGACCAACCCCGCGTCCCCAACGCCAGCTGGTTCAGCAATTTCCGCCACTACACCAATTTGCATCGCTGCCTGCCACGCCTTGAACGAATGATTGCCGATTTTAAATTCGGAACCATTAGTGAAAGTTTAGGCAGCGTTGAAATTCAAAAGACGATTCATATTGATGATCTGGGGAAGATTTAAAGGTCTTTCACCTTCACAAGGGGGACAGATTGTACTTCGATCAACATAAGCAGGGAGTAAAGTCCCTTCCCCTTGCGAAGGGGGAGGTTAGGAGGGGGTGACCTCGCCGGAGGTCTTGTCATTTTTATAATAAATACCAATTAAAAACTCTGCCTGATCATTTAATTGGCTGGACAAAATTAAATCCTTTTTCTGCTGATTCAATTTCCACGCAAACGGCGTCATCTCCAATAAAGATTGCATCTGATCTGAATCATTCAGCTCAATCGCAAATTTGATACTGGTTTCTTCTTTTAAAACAAAACCCTCTATTTCAGGCAGTGGCTGCAATGGGCGAACTTCAGAATAAATTTTCTTACGCAAGTTAATAAGATGCTGTTCACCCGGAATAACAACCAACAATTTTCCATCGGGTTTTAAAACTCGTTGTAATTCAGTGTCTTTACTAGGCGCCAATATGCGAAGAATTGTATCGATGGATTGATCTTGTAATGGCAGATCAAAATTGGAAGCGACGACGTGTGTAATGTTGGGCAATTTTTTGGCTGCTTTTGCAGCCATAGTAATTCCCGCTTTGGCGATATCAACTCCATAAATTTCTGTATCAGGCAAATGAGCGGCTAATGCGTGAGTGAAATATCCTTCGCCGCAGCCTAGATCCAACACAGACCTGGATGATGAATTCATTAAGGATAAAATTTTTGATTTAAGCAGATCAAAAAAACCTGCCTGTAAAAATTCACGCCTTGCTTTTAATTGTTCTTTGGCGTCGCCAGGTGTTAAAGAGTTTTTATTTTGTACCGGCAGTAAATTGAAATAACCTTCTTTCGATCGATCAAATTGATGTCGATTACTACAGACCAAACCTTGGGAATTTTCCTGAAAAGTAGAATAGCAAATCGGGCAGCGAAGCAATCGCATTTATTGTTGACCCATAATACGTTTTCGCCAGGGCGTTTCAACTTTGTGATAAAGCCAGGAAGAAATAATTAAAACCAATAGCGTCGATAACGCAATCACCAGAATTTCTTGCCATAGATTGAGCGAATCCGCCAAAGGTTTGCCCGTTACATAAAGTGCTGACATACGCAACACATCCAACAACAACCAGTGGCTCATATAAATACTGAAAGAAATTTTTCCAAGATAAACCAAAGGGGTGAAATGCAGTAAATGATTTTCAGCCACAGGAATTCGGGCTGCGCAAAATACCAGCCACACAAATGCAGGAATTTGGATAACCCCCGGAATTGGAAGCGCGAGCAATATAAAATTCAACCCCAACACCGGAAAAACCCATTTCTTGTTTGCAATAAACTGCCATTTATTTTCTGCAAAGGCGCGATACACCATGATACCTAACATAGCTTCACCAGCGCAGCGAATTAACATAGGCCAGCCTGCATAGTCATATCCCAAACTACCGAAACGATATTCAATAATTGCCAAACTCGCCATAATCAAAATGGCAATTACACATAAAGACCGCCATGACAATCGCAAACACCGATAAATTAACCAAGGCACAATTAAATAAGTGAGAAATTCAGCACTAATCGACCAAGCCGGTTGATTCCAATAAGCGCTCCAATGGAAAGTTTGCAGCAATAAAATATTGGTCGCCAATGCAGGTAAATTATGTTCGCCAGTGAAAGGCTTAGGTAAAAATTCAGCACCGGGTTGATGATTGTTGATTAGAATTAATTGAATAATTTCCGACAACACAAATAAAATCAACATCACAAAATGTAGCGGATAAATTCGGGCAAATCGGGCGCGCATAAAATGCTTGTAATCTGATGCAACTGGTCGGCTCACAAACTCCTGTTGATACACATAAGCCAACACGAATCCACTCAGGATAAAAAACAAATCCACCCAAAGGTATGATTTAAATAAAATCCACGAAGGAATGATATGCCCGACCTCACCCATCAAAACAAATACAAAGTGATGCCATAAAACAAACAGGGCTGCGATACCGCGCAAAGAAGTTAAAGCTTTTAATTCAGGGCGATTATTTTTTTGCATCAGTTTATTATTTTTCAATATTGGCACAATCCAGTCCCTCCCTATGAAAAAGGGAGGTTAGGAGGGATTTAGAGATTTCAGATTTGACTACCATTTTAAATCCCCCCTAGCCCCCCTTTTTCAAAGTGGGGGACAGATTGCACCTTGAAACAATATTGAGTTTAATTTTTAAGTTAATCTCTTAACCCAATCTGCCATAGACGATACTACCAAAGCTTGATCATCCGGCTCAGCCAAAATATGTGAAGCCTGGGTCAAATATATCAGCTGATGATTATCACCAAATTTCACCGAGCTAAAACAATCGCGGAATTGACCTTCATAATTGTAATGATCACTTCGGCAAAAAACGCTGAAAAGCTTTAATCCCCGCTGCGCCAACTTTTGCAAACCCGCCGTCACTTCTGCTTGTGGCGGGAAATTTCCAAAATTAGGCACCTCAAAAAACTTTGATTCGATACCGGATTTTTCTGCACCCGATATATTTTTCTTTAGCCCTAATAACCGCTTGGCCACACTCGCCCAACGTGCCAATGAAAAAATACGTGGAAGATAATGATGTAAATAGCTTTTCCAGCTCATATAACAGTAACCGTCAATTTGTGCTATGCCGATGATACGATCATCTTTTATTGCGGTGCGATAGGACGCATAAGCACCCGAGCACAAACCATAAAGAATAAATTGTTTGATACCTTTTTCTTTTGCCAGATACTCCATCACTTCCTTGACTTCATCGACAGCAATTTCGGCAGCTGTCAATGTGCTGCGGCGCGCATCGCTATCGCCAATACCGGAAAAATCAAATCGAACACAAATCACGCCGGCTTTTTCCGCAATTGCGCGCGCCAAGGTGACCGATAATCGACAAGACCCTACACGATGTATTACACCGGAATTTAATAAAAGCACAGCCACTGAAGGATTACGCAATTCATTCGCTTCAGGTTGGGTCATAATTCCCAGCAAAGGATTTTGCTGTCCAATTTGCACTACGCGTTCGCGCATGTTTTCCTCATCTTTTCATGAATGAATACCTGCCTGCGCAGGTATGACAAAGTTTCAGCGATTTGATGTAAAGTAATTTTCTATAGCGTCAACAATTGTTTGTGGCCATAAAATACCACCCACATGATCAACATAATTCCAGTCATGCGGTGCAGGTGCCAATTGATAATGAAAGCGCGGCAACATTTTGTAAGCTTGTTGCAACCTTTCAAAACCGGGATTTTCATGCGAAACAATTTCAGCAGCAAACAATCTTTCCAGACCTTGTACTGAAGTTAAATCCAGTGATGACAAGCTATCTTTAAATGTTATTGGCATGGAGAAGCCGTTGAAATGCAAAGTGCCATCATTAGCAATAAAACGTGAACGCGATTCTTTTATTAAAATTTCCGCCGCTATTTCATCAATATACGCCTGACCGGACACTATGGGGTCCCACAATACCAGCTTGTTAACTGATTTGTTTTTTGCAGCAACTTCAGTTGCTAAAAGTGCCCCCAAACGCAAACCCAACAAAGAAATTTTTTGTACCGCCGCAATATCCATTAATTCCTGGATTGCATATTCGATATCTTGCATCCAATCTTTCGCTGTTACGCCTTGTAATGTACCGGCAGAATCGCCGGTACCACGATAATCAAAACGCAATACAGAAAATCCTTTTGCTGCCAGATTAATTGCCAAGCGCCGAAACGAACGATGCGCACGCATATATTCCTGACCAAACGGATTACACAAGACTATACCTTCGCGTCGTGATGTGCCTTGTGGCGCATGGTAGGCACCGAATAATTGTGTGGCAGATGGGCCGAAAAAAAACGCTTCCAATTTAACTCCAAAAACTCTATTTAAAATTAGTTTCCGCTTGAACTCGAATCTTTCAAGCCTATCCTCTTGTTCCTTCAGAACTTCAATCTACCCCTCTCCCTTGATGGGACGACTGCACGGATGCAGAAGGTAGGGTAATGCAGGAGCAATTACCGAGAGGGATGGGGAGAGGGTGTTTTGTTTTACTTCTTCCCAAACAGCTTCGATAAAAACCCTTTCTCATTTTTACTTTCAGTTTTGGTTTCAATTTTTTCTTCCGAAACGGATTCTGTTTTCGCAGAAGAATTACCTTTTACCAAATCAATTTTCGCCGCCAACTGTTCCAGCGTATTCACCCACATATCTTGCGGATTAAATCTCACACCCAAACGCGCTTCCATTTCCAGAATCACCTCAAGTGCTAATAATGAATGACCACCAATATCAAAAAACTGGCTATCAACACTGACCTGGTCACGCTTCAATGCAAATTGCCATATATCAACCAACACTTTTTCGGTTGCACTGGAGGCAGCAATATATTCATGACCCATTTTCACTTCGGATACAGGTTGCGCTAATAATTTGCGATTAATCTTTCCGGATGCCAAACGCGGTAATTCAGACAAAGTGGTAAATTGTTGCGGCATCATGTAATCAGGCAATACCTGACGCAAATGCCGGCGCAATTCAGATGCTGTTGGTTCTTCACCCGTTTCATAAACAACAAATGCATGCAATCGATGATCAGTTGCACTGAAATCCTGTAACACCACTACAGCATCTTTAATTGCCGGATGTGTGCGCAATTGCGTTTCGATTTCTTCCAACTCAATTCGGAAGCCGCGCAATTTAATTTGATTATCAACACGACCGGCAAACTCAACTTGCCCATGACGATTCCATCGTGCCAAATCGCCAGTGCGATACAGTTTTTGGCCTTCGCGATTATGTGTAAATCTTGCCTGTGTTTGCGTTTCATCGCCCAAATATCCACGCGCCAACCCGGAGCCACCAATCCACAATTCACCATAGGCTCCTATCGGCAATGGACGACCCGTATCATCCAGTACATGTAATTGGGTATTAGCTAAAGGACGCCCAAGAAACACTGAAGGCAATTCATGATTTGCCGGAGGCATCACCTGATAAGCGCTGGTCCAAACTGTAGCTTCTGTCGGGCCATACAGATTCCACAACTCAATTTTTTGATCTAACAAATCTTTCGCCAAATCGCGGGATAATTTTTCACCACCGCAAAATGCACGGAAATTTTCCGGAGCCTTCCAGCCGGAACTTAACAACAATCGCCAGGTAGCCGGTGTCGCTTGCAATAAATTAATTGATTCATTTTCCAGTAAATCACGCAAAGCCAAATCATCTTGCGCTTGCCAATCTTCTGCAATCACCAAACTTGCGCCGGAAATCAATGGCAAGAAAATTTCCAATAAAGAAATATCAAAAGCCAATGTGGTAATTGCCAATAAACGATCAGAGTTTTTAACGCCTGGATTAATCGCAATTGCATTCAAAAAATTATGCAATGCACCGTGAGTAATTTCCACGCCTTTGGGTTGACCAGTTGATCCTGAAGTGAAAATCACATAGGCCAATTGATCTTTATCCAAATGAGTAGTGACCTTGGCATCACTGACTGAATCCAGATTTTGTTTGAGTGATTCAACACTGATTAATTTACTACTGTAGTCACCTAACAAATCATTAAATGATTCATGTGCAATGACCGATGTGGCATTTGCACGCGATAAAATTTGTTGTACCCGATCAACCGGATAGGATGCATCCAGAGGTACATACGCGGCACCCAGTTTCCACATTGCCAAAATTATTGCAGGTAAATCACAAGTGCGCTCCAGCAACAAACCGACAGACTGATTTGCAGTCACACCCTGTTGTTGTAATTGACGCGCGAAACGATTACTGAGGGAGTCAAGTTGCGAATAAGAATATTCGCCGCCCTTACCTTTTACAGCAGTTTGATTGGCATATTGCGCAACTGCGTTCGCCCAGTTACCTAACACTGCATTTTGATACATAAATTCTTGTGCAGTGTTATTCCACTCTGTTAAAAGTTTTTGTTCATCCAGATTTGCTGCTGTTAATTCAGCCAGAGTAATGTCCGGCTTTTCGGAAACCAGTTTTGCACTGGTGACCAAGGCTTTTCCAAACCCTTCCACACTGGCCTTATCAAATAATTCCACAGGAAATTCCATTCCGCCTTCCATACCTTTCACCTGACGCTTCACCCAAACATCCAAATCAGTCTGTACTCCCATGCGTTCAATATCCACTTGCGTACGCAAAATACCATCCATTTGATCCGCGCGATTACGCACATCCTGATAACTGAATAAGGTTTGCACTAAAGGTGGACGCGCCGCATCACGTGGTGGATTTAATGTATGAACCAGGGTTTCAAATTGTGTATCCTGATTATCCATTGCATCCAGCAAGGTTTTTTTCACATCCTGTAAAAATAAATTAAAACTGCGTTGCGGTTTGATACGGAAACGGCAGACCAATCGATTGATAAAGGGGCCCATCAATCCACTGATTTCCATTTGGTTGCGCGCCGAAACCGGCACACTCACCAGAATATCGTCTTGACGCGAATAACGATGCAACATCAGCGCATACAAACCAATAATCACCATAAATAAAGTGGCACCCTGACGACTGCCCAAATCTTCCATGGATTGCAACAATTCCTCTTCAAAGAAAAAGTTAATACCTTCTGCACGATGCGCTTGATGTGCGGGGCGCTCTTTGTCCAATGGCATTTCCAACACGGGCAATTCGCCACTGAGCTGTTGCGTCCAGTAAGCTAATTGTTTTTTAACTGCATCGCTCTCCAACCAGCCACGTTGCCACAATGCATAATCAGGATACTGCACTGGCAAGGTTGGTAATGGATTAGGCAAACCTTGAGCATAGGCGTTATACAAGCTACAAATTTCTTTCAGGAAAATATCGAAAGACCAACCATCAAACACCAAATGGTGAATCAATAAAAAGATAACGTGATCGTCCTGCCCCAATTGAATTAAACGCGCAGTGAAAAGTGGGCCTTTGGCGGTATCAAAAGGTTTTGCAGCTTCGTGACGCAAAACATTTTTTAATTCTTCAAGATTACCCACACCATATTGAGAAAGTGGTTGTGGTTGCAAATTCAACTCTAATGATGGACGCAGATCCAACACCAGCTTACCTGCATCGGTGCGAAAACCTGCGCGCAAAATTTCATGACGTTGTTCAATGGTTTCAAATGCGCGTTGCAATGCGTCTATATTTAATTTACCGCGCAAACGGAATGAGGCTGGTAAATTGTAAGCGAATGAATCGGGTTCGATTTGTTCGAGATACCAAACGCGCTGTTGTTGAGTAGATGCAATAGCCGTGTCGCCCGGTGCACGCGGCAGCATTTTAGTTTGTAATTGGCCGCCCTGTATTTCCAATTGTATAACTGTAGCCAATTGGCGAATGGTAGGTGCCTCGAATAGTTTACGAAGACCAATATTGATACTGAACATGTGTTTGATACGTGCAAACATCTGTGTACCGAGCAGCGAGTGCCCGCCCAACTCAAAAAAGTCGTTAGTCACGCCGACTTTTTCCATCCCCAGGATGTCACACCAAAGTTCAACCAACTGTTCTTCGATAGGATTTTCGGCAAGCACCATTTTACTATGCTCAATCTCGCCGACATCAGGTGCAGGTAATGCCTTTCGATCGACCTTGCCGCTGGACGTTAGCGCCAGCTCTGCCATCGTCACGAAATGCTGTGGGACCATGTAGTCAGGTAAATAAGCACGCACATGATCGCGCAGCTTGCTCGACTCCGGAGCGGTTCCATCACTAGTCACCAGATAGGCGACAAGACGCTGATCATTTTTGCGATCTTCACGCGCAAGTACAACAGATTGCCGCACGCCAGAATATTGGTTCAGGACAGCTTCAATTTCCCCCAGTTCAATACGGAGACCACGAACTTTTACCTGGAAATCATTACGACCAATGTATTCAATAACGCCGTCATCACGCATACGCACCAAATCACCCGTGCGGTAAACACGGCCTGGCTTGTCGTTGACAAAAGGATCTTTGATAAAGCGTTGCTCGGTTAGATCCGGGCGATTAAGATAACCGCGCCCTACCTGCTGGCCACCGATTAACAACTCCCCGGGAACGCCCGGAGGTTGTAATTTCATAGCATCATTAACAACATATAAGCGCGTGTTACTGACCGCCAACCCGATAGGTACTGTTGATGGCGAATCACCATTACATAGCCAGCTGGTTACATCTACTGCAGCCTCAGTCGGACCGTACAGGTTCCAATATTCCACATTAGGAAAAGCTGACAAAAAATTGGTTTCCAAATCTTTCGTGACTGCTTCGCCGCTAGACAACACTCGTTTTAAGCTCGGGCATTTGGCTGCATTGGCATCCTGCAGAAACAGATACAACATAGACGGCACAAAATGCGCGTGAGTAATTTGATAATCATTAATCAACTCGATTAAGTAACCCACTTCTTTATGGCCACCGGGTTTTGCCATAATTAATTGACTTCCAGACATCAAGGGCAGGAAAAACTCCCACACGGACACATCGAAGGTATACGGGGTTTTCTGCACAACTTTGTCAGAAGTCTGCAATTTATAAACTTCATCCATCCACAATAAATGGGTGCAGATCGCCTCATGTTCGATCATCACGCCTTTGGGTTTACCCGTAGAACCCGAGGTGTAAATCACATACGCCAGCTGAGCTGAATTGATTGTCAATGATGGACGAGTTGGCGGCTGCAGCGTCAAGATTTTCTGGGCCTCATCGATCGCCAAAACATCTACGCTCGATGGAAATTTATCGACAAAAGAAGCTTGAGTGAGCACTATTTTGGCTTTCGCTTCTTCCAGAATATATTTAATGCGTTCTTGCGGATGCTCAAAGTCCAAAGGTAAATAGGCGCCGCCTGCCTTTAGAATCGCACATAGTGCTACCACCATGTCCAGCGAGCGCTCCATCATTAAAGGAACCAGGCTTTCTGCACCCACACCTTGTGAGATCAGATAGTGTGCGAGTCGGTTTGCCTGCTCATCCAATTGCGCATAAGTAAGGCTTTTGTCTCCGAAGACAACTGCAACCAGGTCAGGAAATCTGTCGACGGCCTGCTCAACCAATCCATGCAAACTGCTCGTAGCCAAGGGGTAATTACGCTTGGTTTCCAGCCATCGACTTTCGATAATTTTACGGTCAGATTCGAGTAATAACTCAATATCCCGTAACGGCTGATCGACGCTGGAACTCAAACGAGCGTAAAAACTTTCCAGCTCGGTTAATCGACGCTCCATTGTCGATTTACGCCAGAGAGAAGTGTTGTAAGTCGCCTCCATCACTGAGCCTTTGGCAGACATGGTGATATTCAAATTCAAATCAAAGTTTTCAAAAGTACGCGGATTGGAGCCAAATTCCATATCCAACCCCTGGTAAGCGATACTGGCTTCACCTTCCTGGTCCACGTTAAAAATAATTGAAACCAATGGTGGTTTGGATGGATCGCGATCCGCCTCAATAGTTTGCAATAAAGTACCGTAGGTTAAATATTGATACTCGAAGGCTTCCAACATGGATTGTTGCACTAACGAAATCAAATCGCGGAAATTTTCTGTACCCTTCAAATTAAAATACAAAGGAATAATATTCACGCAGTGACCCACTAGTGCGTGATCACCTTTTGCCATTTGCCCGGCGAAGGGAACACCGATCACTATATCCAGTGCACCGGATAACCTGTGTATATAACCGAGATAACCTGCCATCAAAGTGCTGATCAAAGTACTGCGATTGGAAGCTGCCAATTTGCGCAACTGTGCAACCAAATCATTGGCTAGCGGCTTATCCAAACGTTGCG
This sequence comes from uncultured Cellvibrio sp., assembly GCA_965650675.1. Classification (GTDB taxonomy): domain Bacteria; phylum Pseudomonadota; class Gammaproteobacteria; order Pseudomonadales; family Cellvibrionaceae; genus Cellvibrio. The sequence continues at coordinate 18,139 of CBFGPN010000013.1, read as the reverse complement.
CAGCAAAACTGCGATGCGCAGGGCGGGAATTGTCATAGGGCAATTCCAATGTGGGCGCGCCTTTAACAAATTTTTGTTGCCAATAACGCAAACTGTCCGCACGCAATTGCGCCGTTTCTTCACCGCGTTCCCACACAGCATATTCAGCAAAACTGGGAGCGGGTGGCAAATCCACCAAGCGACGATTCAAACGCGCAGAATATAAATGACCGAGCTCGTCAGCCATCACGTAGAGTGACCAACCATCACATACCGAGTGATGCAATGTCATCACCAAGGTATGTTGTTTAGGGCCGAAAATAATTAAATCAAATTTCGCCAGAGGCCCATTAAATAAATCAAATGCTTGCTCAACGCGCTCACTGCAAAGCACACGCAAACGCTGTTGTGCTTCTGTCGGTGTTTGCGCTTGATAATCGTGTTTCACCAAGGGAATGGGACGGTCTTTGTAAAAAACCATTTCATGACCATCGCTGCTGAAGCAGCCACGTAGCGCTTCATGACGACGACGCAAATCCACAATGGCCGCTTCCAATGAGGGCAAATGTAAATCTCCGCGCAAATGAATAAATACCGATTCATTAAAGGCACAGTTGGCATCATCACCAAATTGCGATGCTAACCAAACTTCGCGCTGTGATTCTGTTGTTGGTACAGCAGCTGCCAATTCACCGAAGGCAAAAGGGTCATGCGGAATAACGCGATCAAGAACCTGATTCATTATTGATTATCCTTGCCACTTTTCAAATTGTGTTGGATCCGATTTTAATGGCACAAACCAGACTGCACGCCCTTGCTCGTCGCGACCTAATTTTGCACCGGGAACAGGTGGCGAAAAATGTTTTTGTTGATAGTCACTGATTGGCTGTTCAGGATCAGCCGCCGAAACTTTCACTTCAGCTTGCGTATTATTTTTTTTGGTAGTTTCCGCTGGGGGAAAAAACTCCATCAACAACATTTCATCAATCGATTCTTTAAAGGCTTTGACTATGTAAGCCAAATCCTCATCACTGTGCGCGGTGGTAATAAAAGTTGGGCGAGCATCCCACACATGAATGCCTTTTTCGCGCAACAAAATATAAATCAACTCTTCGTAAGGAATTTCTTGAGGAATTTTGATTTTGCACATGGAACCGCAGTTGGCAATTTTTACCGGCGCGCCCACCATTGCAGCATAGTCATTGATTTCTTTTACCATGCGATCCGCACGTGCATTCAACCAATCCTGCAAATGAGGTTCCGCTTTGATTTTTTTCAATACCACCTGCGCAGCAGCAAGCACTAATGGATGGCGAACAAAAGTACCGGCGAAATAAGTCACGCCAACTTCCGGTGAAGAGCTGTCACCGTATTGCCATTGACCGCCATCCAGCGCATCCATAAATTCTTTTTTGCCACCGATAACACCAACAGGTAACCCACCACCAACAATTTTTCCATATGTACAAATGTCGGCATCAATACCGTAGAAGCCCTGTGCACCGCGTGGATGAATACGGAAACCAGTAATGACCTCATCAAAAATAAAAGCGATATTATTATCGGTACACAATTGACGCGCTTTCTTTAAAAATTCGCGCGGCTGCAATTCCGGATAACGGCTTTGTACGGGTTCAATTAATAGTGCTGCAATATCATCAGCATTGTCACGAATGTAGTCCAAGGATTTTTCATCGCCGTAATCCAACACTATAACGTTCTCAACCGACGCTTCAGGAATACCGGCTGCAGCGGGTGTCGATAAACCATTAGCACCGCGAGAAACAATAACCTCATCATTAATACCATGATAGTCATTTTCGAAAATCACAATTTTTTCTTTCGCCGTCACAGTTCGTGCCAAACGAACCGCGCCAATCACTGCTTCAGACCCGGTATTACAAAATGCAGCACGCTCATTGCCTGTCACTTCACAGAATAATCGAGACACTTCACCCATCAATGGATGTTGTGGACCAATTTCATATCCTGTATCCAATTGTTGGTGTACGGCTTGACGAATGAAATCTGCACCGTTACCAAAAAAGTTGGAACCGAAACCACAAGTGATATCAATAAAACGCGTGCCATCTATATCCCACAAATAAGCACCTTCTGAGCGCTCAACCACAATCGGGAAAATTAATTCTTTCAGCGTGTTGCGGAAACCGGATACCACGCGCGGATCAGCCAATTGTTTGCGATTGTTTTGAGCAAAGGCTTTAGAACTTTTAAATTTAGTTGTGTAACGCGCCGTCAAAGTTTCCAGATTGGCTTTTTGTTTTGGCGTCATATCATTGGAGCGTTTAACATTAATTCGTGTCCCGGCACCAAAAGGTTTCACCGCTGATTCTTTTGTTGCAGGTGCAGACGCCTGCGGAGCTGATGCTTGCGCTATGGCAACAGGACTGGCAGCAATTGCAGGTACATGAGTGGGCACTACGCCGCCAGCCAACAAAGCCAACTGCCCTTGCAGCAATTGCATTTGTTGTTGCAACAGTGCAATCACATTTCCATCAGCAGGCATTGCAAATTGTGGAGCAATATTCGTTGCAGCAAAGCCGGGCGCAGATTGTGGAGCCATTTGCATTGCAGGAGCAGCAACCGGAGTGGAAACAGTTGCTGGAGCAACTGTAGCCGGAACATCAATCGCAACGCCTTGCGCCACCAAATAGTCTGCAAGGCTGCTGAAGTTATTGCACTCATTCAGTAACTGACGAAAGCTCACTTGAACCTTGAATTGTTTTTTTAATTTTAAAGTCGATTGCGTCAACAACAGCGAATCCAACCCCAACTCAAAAAATCCAGCGCTGCGATCTGCGTTATGCAAATCCATGCCGGAAATATCAGAGAATAAATTTTCCAATTGCGAAATAATGGCGTCTTTCATGCTAATTACCTTTGGAGTTTCGAGGACGGCAGTCCCTGTCGTTGAAATGGATTGTGTTTGTTGCAAAACCTGTGCTGGTTCTATTACATGTGTTTTATGTTGGAACGGATAAGGTGGTAAAAATTTAAATGCGTTGCGATTAATGCGCGTAGCAGGCCATTGCACATCAACACCCAAAGCCCAAATGTCGCCGAGTGATTGACTGAAGCCAACCAATTCTTTTCCGGATTGGCCCGCAGCAGATAACAAATGGATTAAATGTAAATCGGATTTTTCCGGCAAAGTTTGCAACATCATTCCTGATACAGTGCGTTGCGGCCCGCATTCAATCACCAGCAAATTCGGCATTTGCGATAAGGTTTGAATACCTTGATAAAATTTTACTGGCTGACGTAATTGATTTGCCCAGTAATGAATATCAATTGCTTGTTCAGGCGCAATCCAATCACCCGTCACGCAAGAAATAAATGGAATTTGCGGAGGATTGAATTTCACATCATTTAACTCTGCCAATATTTTTTTTGCACCATCCATTGAAGGCGAGTGAAAAGCATGTGAGGTTTCGAGTAACTTAAACTTAATACCATCAGCGCTTAACTGCTGACTCACTTTAGCAATCGCATCAAAGCTGCCTGCAAGCGTGCAAGATTCAGGCGTGTTTTGTGCGGCAACAACCAAATCCTGACTCAAATATTTTTCAACTGCCAATGCAGGCTCACGCACAGCAATCATGGCTCCGGCAGGCTGTGATTGCATAGCGCGACCGCGAGTCACCACCAATCGCAAACCCGTTGGCAAATCAAAAACACCGGCAACCACGGCTGCTGCCAATTCGCCAATACTGTGACCAATCGCAGCCTGTGGTTGAATGCCCAAATCAATCAAGGTTTGTGATAAAGCATAACCAACAGAGAACAGAACAATTTGCGTGTGCAGTGTGGATTTTAAATCTGCATCACTTGAGAAGAGCAAGGCTTTCAAATCGATTTGATACTCTTGCTGCAAAATTTCGTCAGCCTGATCAATCGCCACACGGAAAGACTCAACATCTTCATAGAGTTCAGCGCCCATAGTGGCAACCTGACTACCCTGTCCCGGAAAAGAAAATACAATATTTTCTATACTCGCCACAGGCTCATCATTCGCTGTAACTTGTGCAAGCAAATCCACCAAGGTTTTTTGCGGATCAACAGCGACAGCATTGCGGTAGTGAAATGCAGCACGATATCTTGCCAATAACCCGGCTAAATCGGCTGCATTAAAATTGTGTTTTTGTGCCGCACCTTTTAATTGATCAATAGACGCTGACAATGCAGGTGAACTATTCGCACTCAAACATAATGGAATCCAACGCGGTGATTGTGAAGCAGTTTCCTCTGTATCCACACCACGTAAAATTACATGGGCGTTGGTTCCACCAATGCCGAATGAACTCACACCCGCAATACGTTTTGATGTCGGTTGATTCCAGGAAGAAGACTGACTGGCAATTACAAACGGGCTGGTTTCCAACGCCAAAGCAGGATTGGGTTTTACAAAATTTAAGTTGGCAGGAATTAAATTATTATCAATCGCCAATGCCGATTTGATCATGCCAACGACACCGGCAGCGGCAGTTAAATGCCCGAAATTACTTTTTACCGAACCTAATTTGCAAGTATGTCGAGCCGCATTCACACCACCAAATGCTGCAGTTAATGCAGCCACTTCAATCGGATCACCAATCGGCGTTGCTGTGCCATGCGCCTCAACATATCCCAACTCATGTGGTTGAATACCTGCATTTTGTTGCGCTGCCATAATCACGTGTTTTTGCCCTTCAACGCTGGGCGCAGAAAAACTGGCTTTATCGGCACCATCATTGTTAATCGCAACACCTATTACAGATGCATAAATGGCATCGCCATCCTGTTGCGCGAAATCCAAACGTTTCAACACAACCAGGCCTGCGCCGTCACTGAATACAGTTCCCGAACTATCACGATCAAATGTACGCGTATGCCCATCTCGCGAATAAATACTGCCTTCCTGATATTCATAAGGTTGCTGCTGCGGAAATGTGAGTGATGCTCCACCTGCAATTGCTATATCACATTGTCCGGAACGAATTGCTTCAACAGCATGACACACCGCAACCAAAGAGGTTGAGCATGCACTATGAACAGCAATTGCCGGACCAACCAAATTTAATTTGTAGGCAATACGCGTTGCGCAATAATCTTTTTCGTTGGCGATCATTGCCTGGAATGCACCGAACCCCTCTAACTCATCGGGATTTTTCAGCACATTATTTAGATAGTAAGAATTGTTTCCAGTACCGCAATAAATGCCAATACGACCGGGAAAATCTTTTGGTGAATAGCCTGCATTTTCCAAAGCTTGCCAGGATAACTCCAGCAACAACCTTTGTTGTGGATCAATAAAACGCGCCTCGACCGGCGTCATTTCAAAAAACTGTTCGTCGAAGCCCAATGGATCTTTTAATATTCCTCGCGCATTTACCCTGTCATTTTTATTAGGCTCGAAGTAATGCACTGATTCACGTGCATCAACCAGATTCTGCCAAAAATTTTCCAATCTATCCGCACCGGGAACATTCACTGCCATACCAATGATTGCCACTTCCGCATCAGCCGATTTTTCGTGCGCCTGTGCAGCATCTGACACTTGCGTACTGCGAGTAGCGTGATCAATAAAACGCTTAATACTACGATGCTGGAATAAAGCATAAGCAGGTACAGATAAACCCAATTCGTCATAAAGCGCAGCAGCAATTCGATTGGCTGCAAGTGAATCCATTCCCTGTTGAATTAAATTATCGGAAAGCTGCGCCGATGGCTGGCGAATTTCGCGACGAATAATCGCAAGGATTTGTTGATTGACAGGCACGTTTTTTTGCGTTGATGGTTGACTGCTGGATTCATTCGCAATCAACAGCTCCAACATGCTTTTACGATCAATTTTTCCGGTTGGGGTTTTTAATAGCGCAGGCAATAAATGGTACTCACCTGGTTGCATGTAATGTGGCAAATCAATTTCCAATTTTGCCTTTAACTGATCCAGTGAAAATTTATCCTGCTGTGCAACTACAAAAGCGACCAGATGTTTGTTTCCGCGCACTTCACGAACCGCAACAGCTACTTCATCCAGCAGATGCGTATCCAGCAATTTCGCTTCGACTTCACTCAACTCAACCCGATAGCCGCTGATTTTCACCTGACTGTCGATTCGACCCTTGTAAATAATATTGCCATCTTCACGTCGCGATGCGATATCACCGGTTCGATAAGCTGAAATAGTTTTGCCGGAAATATTCAAATTAACAAAACGCTTTGCCGTCTCATCCGGATTGTTGATATAACCATTAGCCAACACCGGGCCTGCGATAAATAATTCGCCGGACTCTCCATCGGAAACCGGTTGCAGATTTTCATCCAGTAACAGAATGTCAGCTTGATCTATAGCTTTACCTATAGGAGGGATAGCTTCCCATGAGTCAATTTCAGCGCTCAAAATATATTCCGTCACTACGTGTGATTCTGATGGACCATATTGATTGCTTAATCGTGCATGTGGAATTGCTTTAAATGCTTTTTTGAGATCGTCACTTACCACCAACTGCTCACCAGCGGTAATCACTTCACGTAATGACTGCGGGAATAGCTGCAAACGATTCGCCCATTGCAATAATTGTAACAATGCAATGTAAGGTAAAAAAATTCGTTCAATTTTTTGCTGATCAATAAAAGTCAGCAATGCGCGGAAATCTTGCTTGGTTTGATTGTGAATCAGAAATAAACATCCACCTTGTGCAAAGGTCGCAAATATTTCCTGAAATGACACATCAAAACTTAAAGACGAAAACTGTAGTGTACGAAAACACTCATCACTTCCATAATGTGCATTTTGCCAACGAATCAAATTATTCAATGTGCCATGATTCATGCGCACACCTTTGGGCCTACCTGTCGATCCCGAGGTGTAAATAATATAGGCATCGCTGGCGGGATCTATGGTTATGGATTCACTCGCTTGCGGCAGCTCATTCCAATTAATTAAACGTAGATCCAACCTTTTTGTAGACGCGGGAATAAAATCGTCGTTGTCGCTAATCACTATGCCGGTATCTGCATTAGTAACCATATAATTTAAACGTTCGGCAGGATAAACAGGATCCAGCGGCAGATAGGCGCACCCTGAACGCAATACGGCAATCATCGATGCTATGGCACGGGAGCGTGAATTGGCATGTATGGCAACCACCCCGCCTGCCGATACGCCCTGTTGTTTTAAAGCAGTAATAATGAGTGCGGCCTGCCTATCCAGTTCGGCGTAAGTCACCTGCCCCGAGGATACCCCTGAATTTTCTGAAAACTCACCCGCCAAGGCTGGTCGGTTAGGATGTTTTTTCAGTGTAAATTCAAACAGATCCAGAAATAAGGGTGCTGAGTGTACATTCGTATCCATAAATCCAGCCCTGAAGCTAACAAACAAAAATGACATGAATCGTGACAGCTGCGAATACTGTCTACACAACTGACCAAAAAACAACCCTGCAAAAATACACGCTTATGATCATGAAATAAATAGTAATTAACAGTGTTTTTCTTAGTGTCGAATTGGTTTACACAGACCAATCTATCCTTATTTATCATTCAGTTAAGTTCATTACCCTGCAATTATCAATTCAACACTTTTGACCAATAACCCACATCCAACCATTGGTTAAATTTAAATCCCACCTCTTTAAAATAAGCTGTTTGAATAAAACCAAATTTTTCATGTAACCTAATACTGGCATCGTTAGGAATAGCAATGCACGCCAGCAGCATGTGAAAGTTTTTTAAATTCAATTGTGTCAATAATTCAGTATAAAGTTGCTGCCCGATTTTTTTGCCCACATGATTCGGATCCAAATAAATAGTCACTTCTGCTGTATATCGATAAGCCGATCGGTCTTTCCATTTAGTAGCATAGGCATAGCCGACAACAGCACCGGCGTCTTCACACACCAGAAAGGGAAAAAGAGCCTTAATATTTTGAATTCGTACCAACATTTCTGTCGGATTAATTTCCACCTCTTCAAAGGTAATTGTCGTGTTTTTTATATAGTAGTTGTAAATTCGGGCAATTGAATCTATGTCGTCATCACCAAAATCTCGAATAATCACATACATCCCCTGATCAGATTAGACCTTTAAAAAATCTCAAAAAAAAACGCCAAACTTTTGGTTTGGCGTTTTTTTTTGAATCTCAATCAGTGATCTTATTCAGCATCAACTGCAACAGCGTCCACCGGACGATCAACCAATTCAACATAAGCCATAGGTGCCTTATCACCGGCACGGAAACCGCATTTCAAAATACGGACATATCCACCCGGACGAGTTTGATAACGTTGACCTAATTGACTAAACAATTTACCTACAGCTTCTTTGCTACGCAGACGAGCAAAAGCCAAACGGCGATTAGCAACAGAATCCACCTTGGCCAAAGTGATCAGAGGTTCAATCACACGGCGCAGCTCTTTTGCTTTTGGCAAAGTGGTTTTAATTAATTCGTGTTCAACCAATGATGCCGACATATTACGGAACATGGCTTTACGATGAGAAGCATTACGGCCGAGTTGACGACCAGTTAAACGATGACGCATTTCAAATTACCTTCAAATATGGATTGTTTACACAATCTCGTTAACCGCTCGCACCGAAGTGAGTTACGAGCGAACTAATAACAAGGCCACCCCCAATCTGTTGATTAAGAACGGCCTTGATTCACTTAGTCGTTTTTCAAGCTGGCAGGAGGCCAATTTTCCAAACGCATACCGAGAGACAATCCGCGTGAAGCCAGAACGTCTTTAATCTCAGTCAATGATTTTTTACCCAGGTTCGGTGTTTTCAATAACTCAACTTCTGTGCGCTGAATCAAATCACCAATGTAATAAATATTTTCTGCTTTCAGACAGTTGGCAGAACGAACAGTCAACTCCAAATCGTCTACTGGACGCAGCAGAATTGGATCAATTGTTTCTTCTTTCTGTTCTGGAGCCGATTGCTTCTCACCTTCCAAATCCACAAACACGGCAAGCTGTTGTTGCAGAATAGTTGCTGCTCGACGAATCGCTTCTTCCGGATCGATAGTACCGTTGGTTTCAAGTTCCAACACAAGCTTATCCAGGTCAGTACGCTGTTCAACACGCGCACTTTCTACAGAGTAGGCCAGGCGTTTTACCGGACTGAAAGATGCATCCAATTGCAAGCGGCCAATTGCACGACTTTCATCGTCATCGCGACGACGACTGTCAGCAGGTTGATAACCACGACCGCGGGCAATGGTTAAACGCATTTTCAATTCTGTGTTACCCGTGATTGTCGCAATCACATGGTCAGGGTTTTTGATCTCGATATCATGATCAACCTGAATATCACCCGCAGTAACAACACCGGGGCCTTTCTTGCTCAGGGTCAACAATGCGTTGTCTTTACCGTGCATAACCACAGCAACGCCCTTGAGGTTGAGAAGAATCTCGATTACGTCTTCACGAACGCCTTCAATAGCACTGTACTCATGCAACACACCATCGATTTCCACTTCAACAATGGCACAACCAGCCATTGAAGAGAGCAAGATACGACGCAAGGCATTGCCGAGTGTGTGCCCAAATCCACGCTCCAAAGGTTCTAACACTACACGAGCACGTGTCAAACCTGTTTCGGTAACGTCGATATGACGAGGTGTCAAAAATTCGTTTACTGCAGTCTGCATAGCCACACCTTTTAGTTAGATTTACCTTACTTGGAGTAAAGTTCTACGATGAGGTTTTCGTTAATGTCAGCGGACAAGTCGCTACGATCAGGAATACGTTTGAACACGCCTTCCTTTTTATCGCTGTTTACATCCAACCACTCAACATTACTACGCTGGCCAGCCAGATTCAGCGCGCTTTGAATACGCAATTGATTCTTGGCTTTTTCACGCACAGCTACTACATCACCAGCAGCTACTTGAAATGACGGTATGTTCACCGTTTTGCCGTTAACGCTGATAGCCTTGTGCGATACCAACTGGCGTGATTCAGCGCGAGTAGCACCGAAACCCATGCGGTAAACAACGTTATCCAGACGACACTCCAGTAGCTTCAAGAGGTTTTCACCACTAGCGCCTTTGCGTCGTGCGGCTTCTTTGTAGTAACCACGGAATTGCTTCTCGAGAATGCCGTAAATACGACGCACTTTTTGTTTTTCGCGCAACTGCACACCGTAGTCAGACAATCGTCCACGACGTTGACCATGTTGGCCAGGAGCAGTTTCAATTTTACATTTTGAGTCTAACGCACGTGCACCACTCTTCAGGAAAAGATCAGTGCCTTCGCGACGAGACAGTTTACAGCTTGGACCTATATAACGTGCCATTATCTATCTCCTCTTACACGCGACGTTTCTTCGGCGGACGACAGCCGTTGTGTGGAATGGGTGTTACGTCAGTGATGTTGGTAATTTTGTAGCCAACATTATTCAACGCACGCACAGCCGATTCACGACCTGGGCCCGGGCCTTTAACTTCAACATCGAGGTTTTTCAAACCATACTCTTTAGCAGCTTCACCTGCACGCTCAGCCGCAACCTGGGCAGCAAAAGGAGTTGATTTACGAGAACCACGGAAACCTGAACCACCTGAAGTAGCCCAAGCCAAAGCATTACCTTGGCGATCCGTGATAGTGACAATTGTGTTGTTAAAAGAGGCATGGATGTGCGCAACGCCATCAACTACCGTCTTTTTAACTTTTTTCTTAACTGCAGTTTTATTACCTGGCTTAGCCATAGCAATTCTTCCTACTAAATGATTAGCCTAGTGATTGATGTTCAAACAAGAATTACTTCTTGATCGGCTTACGTGGACCCTTACGGGTACGGGCATTGGTTTTGGTACGTTGACCACGCAGTGGCAACCCACGACGATGGCGCAAACCACGGTAACAGCCCAGATCCATCAAGCGTTTGATATTCATCGAAATCACACGACGCAAATCACCTTCAACGGTACGCTTGGTAACTTCGGCACGAATCGCATCCATTTGCTCTTCGGAGAGTGAACCAATCTTGGTTTCTTCACCAATACCTGTAGCAGCACAAATTTGTTTTGCAGTAGTACGACCGATACCGTAGACATAAGTCAACGAAATAACGGCGTGTTTATTGTCTGGTATATTGACACCAGCTATACGAGCCATTCAGATTACTCCAGAAACACTTAAATTGCAGCGCTGACAACAAACCACGCCACCCCAAACGCAAAAAGGCGCGAAGGATAACGATTAGTTCATCACAAATCAATAGCCGGAAGATTTCTCCTCTCGACGACAGTCAACGCCCCCTATTTACACAAGACACAAAAGAACAGGCAGGTGACAAGCACCTGCCTGTTCGAAATCCTGTGATTAACCCTGACGCTGCTTATGACGTGGCTCAACTGCGCAAATTACACGCAAAACACCACCACGACGCACCATCTTGCAATTGCGACAGATTTTTTTTACAGAAGCACGAACTTTCATTACACAACCCCTTCACTGCTTAGCGCAAACCAGGTGCGCCATAGCCTTTCAAATTTGACTTCTTCATCAACGACTCATATTGATGTGACATCAAATGAGCCTGTACTTGAGACATGAAGTCCATTACTACCACAACCACAATCAACAATGATGTGCCACCCAAGTAAAAAGGAATTCCAGTCAACATGATCAGAAACTCGGGAAGCAAACAAACAGCTGACATGTAAATAGCACCTATTACAGTCAATCGGGTCAAAACGTTATCAATATACTTTGCCGAATGCTCTCCAGGTCTTATTCCAGGAATAAAGGCACCTGATTTCTTCAGATTTTCTGCAACTTCTTTTGGATTGAACATCAATGCAGTGTAGAAGAAACAAAAGAACACGATAAATGCAACAAATATGAGAATGTAGAGAGGCTGTCCGGGACTGATTGCAAGAGATATCTCACTCAGTACTTCATTAAATTTACCTTCTCCACTACTACCAAACCACTGACCTATGGATGCAGGGAATAACAGAATGCTGCTGGCAAAAATAGCTGGGATGACACCTGCCATATTAATCTTTAAAGGCAGATGACTGGCTTGCGCCTGACGACCTGGCTGGCGCTTTGCGTAATTTATAGTAATCCTGCGCTGACCTCGTTCTATTCTGACCACCAGCCACACTACGACTGCAGCAATCACACAAACAGCTAGCACTTTCATTATCTCAATACTATCTCCCTGCCTGGCAATCTCAAAAGTCTGCCCTATTGCACCCGGTATCACCGCAACAATACCAGCAAATATCAGCATCGATATGCCGTTACCTATACCGCGCTCAGTAACCTGTTCACCTAACCACATCATAAACATAGCACCCGTGATGAGTGATACTGTAGATATAGCGTAGTATTGAAGATTGGCCTCACCATAAGCTGACGATGCAAAACTAACCGACATAGCCAAAGCCTGAACGCTTGCCAATACCAAGGTCAGATAGCGTGTCATCTGATTGATCTTTCTTCGCCCCTGATCACCCTCTTTTTTGTACTGCTCGAGGGATGGCAGAACAGCAGACAAAAGCTGCATGATAATGGAAGCTGATATGTAGGGCATGATTCCCAAAGCGAGGATACTCATGCGTTCAAACGCGCCACCTGAAAACATGTTGAACATGCCCAGAATGGTATCTTTGTTTTTATCAAACAAATTCGCAATTTGAACTGGATCCAAACCCGGAACAGGAATGTGGGTACCAATACGATATACAACTATTGCCAATAACAAAAAACGGAGGCGAGCCCAGAGCTCGCCCAGACCGCGTTGATTTGCCATTGGTAGCTGAGCTGGAGTTGCCATTCGCGCCTCGTTACTCTTCTACTTTACCGCCAGCTGCTTCAATAGCGGCTTTAGCGCCTTTGGTAACAGATAAACCTTTTATCGTTACCGCTTTTTTAACCTCACCTGAAGCAAAAATCTTGGCATGTTTGATCACAGAACTGATTAAACCTGCTTGCTTCAAAGTTTGAATATCAACCACTGAACCTTCTATCAAGTTCAGTTCTGACAAACGAATCTCAGCTGTAACCATGCCAATACGTGAGGTAAAACCGTATTTTGGCAAGCGAATTTGCAAAGGCATTTGACCGCCCTCAAATCCTGGTCGCACTGAACCACCTGAACGTGACTTTAAACCTTTATGACCACGACCTGCAGTCTTACCCAGACCGCTACCTATACCGCGACCAACACGTTTTTTTGCATGAATTCTACCCGGTGCCGGGCTCAAGGTGTTAAGACGCATATTATTCCCCTTCCACCTTTACCATATAACTTACAGCATTGATCATACCGCGAACAGAAGGAGTGTCTTCTACAGCAACAGTATGGCCTATACGACGTAAACCCAAGCCTCTTACACAAGCCTTGTGATTTGCCAGACGATGAGCAGTACTCTTGATCTGGGTCACCTTAATCATTTTTTTAGACATGATGAAATCCGCCATCTACAAATCGAACGAACGATTAATTCAAAATATCTTCAACTGATTTGCCACGTTTGGCAGCAACAGTTTCAGGGGATGTCATAGCTTTCAGTGCGTTAAAAGTAGCGCGAACCACGTTTACCGGATTGGTTGATCCATAGCACTTTGAAAGTACGTTTTGCACGCCGGCAATTTCCAGCACTGCTCGCATTGCACCACCGGCAATAATACCTGTACCTTGTGAGGCAGGTTGCATGTAGACCTTGGATGCACCATGAATACCCTTGGTCGGGTATTGGATAGTATCACCATTCAAATCTACACTAATCATGTTACGGCGAGCAGCTTCCATTGCTTTTTGGATGGCTGCCGGGACTTCACGGGCTTTACCACGACCAAAACCTACCTTACCGTTACCATCGCCAACAACAGTCAACGCTGTGAATGCGAATATACGACCACCTTTTACTGTTTTAGCAACACGATTAACCTGAACAAGTTTTTCTTGCAAGCCTTCGTTGTTGGTTTCTTCATCTCTTTTAGCGTTTGCCATATCTCACCTTAGAATTCCAAACCGCCTTCGCGTGCGGCATCAGCCAACGCTTTGATACGGCCATGATATTTGAAACCACTGCGATCGAAGGCCACCTGTGTAATACCTGCTGCTTTCGCTCGCTCGGCAATCAATGCACCAACAGCTTTAGCCGCTTCAGTATTACCGGTCTGGCCGCTACGCAAGTCTTTGTCCAGAGTAGATGCACTCGCTAATACTTGTGATCCATCGCCAGAAATCAATTGGGCATAGATATGACGCGGCGTACGGTGAATAGCCAGACGCGTTGCACCTAATTCGCGAATCTTGACACGTGCACGACGTGCACGGCGAAGACGTGATTCTTTCTTGTCGTTCATATCTGCCTCTATTTCTTCTTGGCTTCTTTACGCAGCACCACTTCATCCGCGTAGCGAACACCTTTGCCTTTATAAGGCTCTGGCTCACGGAATGCGCGGATCTCAGCAGCGACTTGACCCAGCAATTGCTTGTCAGCGCTTTTCAATACGATTTCTGTCTGGCTCGGGGTTTCTACACTCACACCTTTTGGCAAGGCATAAATAACAGGATGAGACAAACCCAAAGACAGGTTTACAGTGTTGCCTTCAGCTTTAACACGATAACCAACGCCAACCAGAGAGAGCTTCTTTTCGAAGCCCTGGCTAACGCCGATAACCATATTGTTAACCAGAGCACGTGTAGTGCCTGCTAACGCATCAGACTGCTTGGCGCCGTCGCGAGGTGTGAAAGTCAACACATTGTTAACTTGCTTCACTTCAACACTCGCGTTGATTTCCAGCGCCAATGTACCCTTGCCACCTTTTATAGAGAGACTCTGGCCATTCAGGCTCACAGTCACTGCAGCAGGTACTTCAACCGGACTTTTTGCAACTCGTGACATGACGTTTTCCCAAAAAATTAGAATACTGTGCAGAGGACTTCGCCACCTACGCCAGCGGCGCGTGCAGCACGATCAGTCATTACACCCTTACTGGTAGATACTATTGCTATACCTAATCCAGCACGGACTTTTGGTATTGCCGCTTTACCAGCGTAACTACGCAACCCGGGACGGCTGATACGATCTAACTCAGCGATAACAGGCTTGCCTTCAAAATACTTCAATTCAATAGTAAGTTCGCTTTTTGCATCTTGGGTTGCCGAGTAACCAGCTATGTAACCTTCATCCGCGAGGACTTTGGCCACACTGATTTTCAGCTTCGAAGAAGGCATAACCACCTGGGCCTTACCAACATTCTGTGCATTGCGAATACGGGTCAGCATATCTGCCAACGGATCTTGCATGCTCATCAGATTCTGCTCCTATTAGTAAGCTGAAATTACCAGCTGGCCTTAACCAAACCGGGAACGTCACCACGCATAGCGGCTTCACGTAGTTTATGACGGCAAAGGCCAAACTTACGGAAGACTCCATGTGGACGACCGGTTACACGACAACGATTACGTTGACGTGATGCACTGGCGTCACGTGGCATTTTTTGCAATTTTGTTTGCGCCTCCCAAACTTGTTCTTCGGATGAAGAAACACTGGCAATAATTGCTTTCAGCTCAGAACGCTTTACAGCGTATTTTTTGACGGTTTGGGCACGTTTTACTTCACGCGCAATCATCGATTTCTTAGCCATGAGTTCACCTTAGCCTTTGAACGGAAAGTTAAATGCTTTCAACAATGCGCGACCTTCTTCATCAGTGCGCGCTGTTGTGGTGATACAAATATCCAATCCACGCAGACGATCAACTTTATCGTAATCAATCTCAGGAAAGATAATTTGTTCAGTAACACCCATGGAGAAGTTACCACGACCATCAAATTGTTTTGGGCTAATACCACGGAAGTCTCGAATACGCGGGATTGCCACAGTAATCAGACGATCCAAAAATTCATACATACGGTCTTTGCGCAGGGTTACCTTGCATCCAATTGGCCAACCATCACGGATTTTAAAGCCCGCGATTGACTTACGAGCATTGTTCACCACTACTTTTTGACCGGAAATCTTCACCATGTCAGCAACAGCAGCTTCCAACACTTTTTTATCACCAACTGCTTCACCAACACCCATATTCAGAGTGATTTTGGTAATGCGAGGCACTTCCATCACATTCGCCAAACCCAACTCAGCTTTCAGCTTGGGGGCGATTTCTTTAACGTAAAGATCTTTTAGCCTTGCCATTTTCGATTACGCTCCCAAGGTTTCGCCGCTGGACTTGTAAATACGAACCTTGTCGCCATTTTCAAGTACTTTGAAACCGATACGATCCGCTTTCTTGGTTGCTGCATTGTAGATAGCAACATTCGAAGCATGAATCGACGCTTCTTTTTCGATAATGCCACCAGCAACACCCGACTGAGGGTTAGGTTTCTGGTGTTTTTTGATCATGTTAATACCGCTTACAATCAAACGATCATTGGCAAGTACACGAACCACTTTACCGCGCTTACCTTTGTCGCTTCCCGCGATCACAATCACTTCATCATCACGCTTAATTTTACGCATTTTTCTGTCCTCGTTCCTTTAGCTGATTACAGCACTTCGGGTGCTAAAGAAATGATTTTCATGAATTTCTCACCGCGCAACTCACGCGTTACGGGTCCGAAAATACGTGTACCTATTGGTGCATCCTGGTTATTCAGCAATACGGCTGCATTATCATCAAATTTGATCAATGAACCGTCTTGTCTGCGCACACCCTTGCGAGTGCGCACAACAACTGCCTTCATCACTTGGCCTTTTTTCACCTTACCGCGAGGAATTGCTTCTTTCACGGTCACCTTGATAATGTCGCCCACTGACGCGTAGCGACGGTGAGAACCGCCAAGAACCTTGATGCACATGACACGGCGAGCGCCGCTATTGTCTGCAACATCTAAGTAGCTTTCTGTTTGAATCATCGTCCGTCTCCGAAACTGTTAAAAGTGCACCAGATCAAACTTCTGTAGCGCGCTCTTCAATTTTCAATAAAGCCCAGGTCTTGGTTTTTGACAGAGGACGTGACTCAGAAACAGTCACAATGTCGCCCATCTTGCACTCATTTTTTTCATCATGAGCATGTATCTTGGATGATTTAGTGGTGTACTTACCATAAATCGGGTGCTTCACACGACGCTCAATCAGGACGGTAATGGTTTTATCCATTTTGTCGCTGACAACTTTACCTGTCAGTGTACGAGCAACTTTCGCTACTTGAGTCATCGTTAGTTACCTGCCTTTTGTCCAAGAACCGTCTTGATGCGAGCGATGTCTTTACGAACTTGTGGTAACAAGTGAGTTTGACTCAACTGACCAGTTGAAGCTTGCATACGCAGCTTGAACTGTTCTTTAAGTTGATCCAACAAGACACCATTCAGTTCTTCGACAGATTTTTCGCGGAGTTCTGAAACTTTCATCACATCACCGAACGTTTAACAAATGTTGTAGTAATTGGCAGTTTTGCCGCAGCGAGCGCAAAGGCCTCTCGAGCCAAATCTTCACTCACACCATCCATTTCGTAGAGGACTTTACCTGGACGAATTTGTGCTACCCAGTATTCAACACCACCTTTACCACTACCCATACGAACCTCGAGAGGCTTGGCAGTAATCGGTTTATCCGGGAACACACGAATCCAGATTTTTCCACCACGCTTGACATGGCGAGTCATTGCTCGACGGGCTGCCTCAATTTGACGGGCAGTCAGACGGCCACGACCTGTTGCTTTCAGACCGAAATCACCAAAACTAACTTTGGAACCGCGTTGAGCTAAACCGCGATTACGGCCTTTCATCTGCTTGCGAAACTTCGTACGCTTGGGTTGTAACATTTATGCGTACTCCTTATTTGGTCTTGGGGGTTTTCTTTTTGGCTTGAGCTTCGGCTTCAACAACATCACCAATGATCTCACCTTTGAAAATCCACACTTTAACGCCAATAATACCGTAGGTAGTTGTGGCTTCGGCTGTGGCGTAATCTATATCAGCGCGCAAAGTATGGAGAGGCACACGACCTTCACGATACCACTCGCTACGTGCGATTTCCGCACCACCCAAGCGACCACCCACCTGGATCTTGATACCTTCAGCACCCTGACGCATAGCGTTTTGTACCGCGCGCTTCATGGCGCGACGAAACATCACACGACGCTCAAGTTGCTGAGCAACACCTTGCGCAACCAATGCCGCATCCAAATC
>CBFGPN010000012.1:0-41474 GCA_965650675.1 uncultured Cellvibrio sp. | reverse complement strand
GCAAATTATGAATAAAAATATCCGCCAATACACAATAGTCACCGGAAACTATTGGGCCTTTACGCTCACCGATGGCGCTTTGCGTATGTTGGTGGTTTTGTATTTTTATCAATTGAATTACACGCCATTGCAGATTGCCAGTTTGTTTTTGTTTTATGAATTTTTTGGTGTGGTGACTAATTTATTGGGTGGATATTTGGGGGCGCGTTTGGGATTAAACCGCACCATGAATCTCGGTTTGTTTTTGCAAATTATGGCATTGATGCTGCTTACACTACCTGCGGCATGGTTATCGATTCCGTTAGTGATGCTGGCGCAAGCAATTTCCGGTATTGCCAAAGATCTGAATAAGATGAGTGCAAAAAGTGCAATTAAATTGCTGGTGCCTGAAAATGAAAATCAGCGATTGTTTCGCTGGGTTGCATTATTAACAGGATCAAAAAATGCATTAAAGGGTGTTGGATTTTTTCTGGGTGGATTGTTATTAACCCTGCTGGGATTTCAGCAAGCCATATTATACATGGCGATTGTGTTGGCATTGGTTTGGATGGCCAGTTTATTTTTGCTGTCGCAAGATTTGGGAAAAGCCAAACACAAACCAAAATTTCATGATTTGTTTTCAAAAAGTCGCCACATTAATTTATTGTCAGCGGCGCGTTTGTGTTTGTTTGCGGCGCGCGATGTTTGGTTTGTGGTGGCGCTGCCGGTATATTTGAGCAGTCAATTTCAGTGGAGTTTTTGGCAGACCAGTGGATTTCTTGCCAGCTGGGTGATTGGTTACGGGATCATTCAATCCATTTCACCTCTTGTTGTAGGTAAATCCCCTGGTGGAAAGACAGCATTTTTATTGGCGGCAGCGCTCACACTGATGACAGCTACATTTGCTTTAACCATGAATCTATTTCCCTCTGTCAGTGTATTAATGGTGGGGTTAATTATTTTCGGGATTTTATTTGCGTTTAATTCATCGGTGCACAGTTATTTAATTGTGCATTACGCAAAAGCGGATGGTGTATCACTGGATGTAGGTTTTTATTATATGGCTAATGCCATAGGGCGATTGTTGGGTACAGTCTTATCGGGATGGATTTATCAACAATGGGGAATGGTTGCCTGTTTGTGGTGTGCAGCTTTGTTGATTGGTCTGGCAAGTGTGGTTTCCATTCGGTTATCCAATATTGGGCAAATGTATGATTGATGACAATTCCTGCCAAAGCAATTGCAATTCCACCGCTCATAATTTGAATCAACATTGTTATTGCAAAACACTGGATAACAATTTGCTGCTGGAATTGTTGCAAGATGATAATTTGGCGACAGAAATTTTTGTGTCG
Source organism: uncultured Cellvibrio sp. (assembly GCA_965650675.1). Classification (GTDB taxonomy): domain Bacteria; phylum Pseudomonadota; class Gammaproteobacteria; order Pseudomonadales; family Cellvibrionaceae; genus Cellvibrio. Next base: position 40,140 of record CBFGPN010000012.1, on the reverse strand, counting down.
CATCCGCAATTGTTTTCGAACACGGCAGCATTTATTTCACTGGATCAGTGGATGCAATTAAAACAAATAGTAGAAGCCATTGAACGCGTCGTGCACTTATCCGGCTTTCAACAAAAAATAATTACGCAGGAAGCGCAACGCAATGTGGCAGCAGGGGTGTTTGTAGGTGTTGATTTTCATATGGGTGAATCTGGCCCCAAGGTCATTGAAATCAATACCAATGCCGGAGGTGGTTTTTTAAATGCCGCTTTGCTCGCAGCGCAAACAGCTTGCTGTGAAGTGTTGAATCCCGCTCTGCCATTAGTGGAAAAACAATTACAGGATGAATTTGTTGCTATGTTTCGCCATGAATGGCGATTGTGTCATGGCGATAAACCACTGGCGACTATAGCGATTGTTGATCAACAACCCGAGCAACAATTTTTATACCCCGAATTTCGGATTGCGCAATCTGTATTGCAAAATGCAGGTTTCAATGTATTCATTGTTGATCCATACGGGCTGCAATGGAATGGTGAAGGTCTTTACTTTCAAGGCGAAAAAATTGATTTAATTTATAATCGGCTGACTGATTTTTCATTCAGTGAGACTGACCATCATCATTTGCGTCAAGCTTATGATCAGAATGCGGTTGTGATAACACCCAACCCCTTTCATCATGCAATTTATGCCGACAAACGCAATTTAATTTTGCTGGGCGATAAATCGTTTTTGCAAAATTGTGCGGCCACTGATGATGACATTAATACCTTGCAACAAGCGATACCGAAAACCCGTGCATTAACACTGGAAAATGCTCACCAACTTTGGCAGGAACGAAAACAATTATTTTTTAAACCTGCCTGTGGTTTTGGCAGTAAAGCCACTTATCGCGGCGATAAAATTACGACCAAAGTGTGGCAGGATATTGTGCAAGCCAATTACATAGCACAAGAGTTGATCCCGCCGGGGCAGCGCAGTGTTTCAGTGGATAACCGGCAGACGGAATTAAAAATGGATATTCGCGCTTACGCTTATCAAGGAAAAATACAATTATTAGCTGCCCGTCTTTATCAAGGTCAAACCACTAACTTCAGAACGGAAGGCGGTGGTTTTGCTCCGGTTTTTGTTGTGGAGTAATTTTCCATCCCTGATTCTGACATAGCATCTAATTCTGGCTCGGCTTAAAGCCTATTCTAAAACCACCCCAATGCCGACCTTTCACATAAATGGGAACGGAAAGATCGTGCATGACTTCACCGGTATCACGCTTATAGGTTTGTAACAACATGGGCAAAGTATTGGCGCCACAGCGAATGCCGGTGCGGTCATTGAATATGCGTTTGGTACGATTGTTTATGAGGTCTTGTGCCAAATTTCCGGTGAGTGGTTGTGCATATTTTTTATTGTGCGTTGGAAAATAACCTTTGGTATCCACAGCACCGGCGAAAGCGATTTCGGAATGGCGCGCCAGAATAGGTTCTTGAATGTCTGGAAAGTGTTTGTCAGTGTAATCATCGTAGGCTGTTTTGTATTTCTGTGGTTGGGTTTTAGGAATGGGTTTATAGTCTTGTGTGAACAAATCGATCTCACTAAAAATGCGCTGCTCAATTCCTCGTTCTAAAATTTTCCCAATCTCGCTGGATGCATTAATGGCTTCTTGCAAAATGTTGGAAAAAAACAATCGATCACTTAATGTAGCCAGATCACCAAAAATAGATTCAGTTTCGAGCGAAACATCCGTCGCTTGTTGGCTGATAGTTAAGGTAGTCTTATCGGCAGTTTCAAGTGCCTTGCTAATATGATTAATTGAATCTTTAATTGATTTGCTGGTTGACTCCAATTCTTCACTGACAATTTCAATTTTATTGAGCGATGCAGAAGAATTTTGAACCTCCGCATTCACTTGTTTGAAACCCTGGACAGTCGATTCAAGTTCGACTTTCACCTGATCACTGTTATCTTTTAACGCCTGCATTTGTTGCCCGGCACTTTGGCTTTGTTGTCTGATATCCATCAGCATTGAAGCAATGTCTTTGGTTGCAGATGCTGTTTTACCCGCGAGCATTCTTACTTCGTCTGCCACTACCGCAAAACCTCGCCCTTGTTCACCTGCACGAGCGGCTTCAATTGCAGCATTAAGTGCAAGCAAGTTGGTTTGTTCAGCCACACTTTTAATCACTTCGGTGATGCGTTGAATATTATCCGCACTGGTTTGCAACACACTGAATTGACTGGCGACTTGATTAATCGTTTCTGCCAATTGTCCCACGCGTGAGACACCTGAACCCAGGCGTGCATCAGCCGTTGAACAAGCCGTTGCTGTTTGACTGATAGTGGCGGCCACCGTTTGCAGATTTTGTGAAAGATCCGTACTGCTAGTGGCAAGCTGGGTACTGGCAGCAAGAATTTGGGTGCTTTGTTGTGAGCTGGATTCAATATCTTTATGCAAGCGATCAATGCAGGAAGACACTTCTGCAGCACCTCGTGCCATTTTCGATGTTGCGCGGCTCACCGAATCTGCCATTTTGCTTAGCGGATTAACTTGATTGGTTTCTTGAATAATTTCTGGTTGATTAAAACCATACACTGAGTAAGCCACCAATCCTGCCGCTGGTATAAAACCCAACAAATAGGGTAAATCCATCCAGATCCCCAGCAATAATAAGACGATAAAGCCAGCAAATAGAAAATGACGGTTCATGAAATAGGCTCGGATATTAATGTTATTGACTGAGTTTAGCAGTGGATTGGCGTGGCGCAATAATGCGGATTTGTATTGCTATTACCCTTGTGCAGAAGACGTGAGCGGAGTGGACAGGAGGTTTTGCAGATGAAATGACGGAAATTTTATAACAAACCAAATGATGTCAAATGAAATAATATTCACCCGAATTTCCGTCAGGATTTTACGTTTTAACAATAATTAAAACTGATTCCATCCGCCCCAAACGGCGTTCCCCATGGCGTTAAAGTGATAACGATTAAAATATTCCGCCAGAGCAACAGGAACAGACATGCCATTGCGTGGACAATTATTACCATTTTGATTAATTGCCTGCGAAGTGTGATGCCCGTAACTGGCAACTTGTTGCGATGCAAAATTATCAACATAAACAATATTAATTTTTTGATCGACTGTTGGATCATAAGCTCGCGGTAATAATGCGCCTCCCCAATTATTTCCCTGAAATAAAGGAAGTAACGCAGGATTGGATGAAGTGGCTGCTGCTGTAATGGGATCTGACCAGGGTTGTGGTGTTAATGTCCAGGAAAATAAATGCATAGTGTCTGCTGTTCCACCGGCTGCATTAGCGTTCCAATTTCCTGCTCCGGCACCCCAGGCTTGCTGTGTATAAGCATAATTATTTCGGTTTCGTAATTTATTTAATTGGTCTTGCTGCATAGTGGCGGTTGAGCCGCTATTCGCATATTGATCGAACAAAAAAATCTGATTTGCCGGTGGCGCATATTTGGGTGAGAGTTTGAAAAAACCGGCGGGTAAATTATTGGCAGCGACATAAGGTTCAATGGCAGTATCCAGTGCTCCGTCATAAAGAATAGCGACTCTGGAGCGAGTTACCGGCCCGGCGTTATCAGTGAGCAATGCGTTGTAAGCTGTTCCAAACAAATTGGTTTGTGCTTGTGTGTAGGGAACCAGATGATTGTTGAGCGCATTTTGTATTACCGGAATAAGGGCTGCGTGTGCCGCATTGTTAAATGCATTGAAGTGCGAAATATTCAGAATAACCAGTTCCCTGTCTCCTGGTGCAAGTGCATTCATAAAGTTGGCAACATCATTCAAAATTCCGGCTATGCCATCCAGTTGGCCACCCGTATAAAAAGGGCCGTGGTAAGTCCAGAATTGATTATTCGTGAGATAAGGCCGTATATCAAAATAACGAATGCCCGCATTCAGTTGTCCGCCAATCGTTTGTAATTGTGTTCTGGACTGAAAATTATTCCAGCGATCAACATAACAACCCGCATCGTGTGTGCCTGGAATAGTAATTTCTGATAAAAATCTATTTGGAAATCCCGGTACTTGATTAAAAACGTCTGTCATCCAGGGCATTTTATTTTCCTCTTGTTTCAACAATGGTGATAATCAAACCTTTTACGCCTTCAGCCGTTTCCGACACACTTTGAATAACGGAATAAGAAGTTGCCGAAGGGCCGGAGACTAACAAATTTTTATTATTTGCATTTTCATTTCCTGCTTTGGATTGATCAGCAGAAAAATTAAATTTGTCCTGTCCATTCCCGTTCATGAGCGATACCTTGACAATAAATTCTGCAGGGATATTGGATGATTTAATATCTTCACGTTGTTTTGAATAAGAAAATTCATCGATTGTAATATTGTTAAAATTGATGTCTGGTCTGAAATTGCCAATTGCCCAGCTATTCTCGGATGTTATTGCTGTGCTGATATTTATTTTTTCCGCAGTAGCATTTTCTATTACCAGAAATGTTTCCAGATTCGTTGGTTCAACGGGTGTTTGATCGATTACCGAATCCAGTGTGGGCAAGGTTGCATTAGCGCTGATATATTCCTGCTGGGTAATGTCTTTGATGGAGATGATGGCGTCTTCATATTGCTGACGTTGTTTTTTCTCCTTGCCCTCGTCCCAAAGGCCAACAGCTTCACGTGGATCTGGCAAGGCCATAAACACATTGGAAATACAACTATTCAATTCCGGTGCAAACGCCAGAAGAAGTGTCAGCTTCTCTTTGGTAATAATGGCATTGTCCCTGGTTTTGACATAGCTGAAAGTGAGCCAGGAAGATTTGAAATCCTGATTTAACAGATTCCATTTTTCCAGAGTGGTTTTTTGACTTTCACTAATTGCCGGCGTCAGAATTTTTAATAAACGCTCGAACTCAAAATCGGTTTCTGTAGTATTGGTAGTCATTGGAGATCTCTGCAATCAACATTTTTTACTGTATCTGCAGAATGCATACCAATCTTTAACAAAGCATCCAAATGCTGTTCAAGCGCAACAGCATTGGTATATTTTAAATATGTTTTGAATTAAATACTGGACGAAACTGTCCAGTATAATTTGTTGAGTGGATGAATTGGCGCATGCGGGATGGGATCAATATTTAAATTACCATTACACCATCGGCTTCAATTAATGAATTGCGCGGTAATTGATTGATGCCAATCGCTGCGCGCGCAGGATAAGGTTGTTGGAAATATTGGCTCATGACTTCGTTGACAATCGGGAAGTTGGTGAGATCCGTTAAATAAATATTTAATTTCACTATGTGTTGTAAGTCACCCCCTGAAGCCAGGCAAACGGCACGCAGATTTTTAAAAACCTGATGGGCTTGCGCAGCGAAATCGCCATCGACCAACACCATGGTTTTGGGGTCGAGTGGAATTTGTCCTGATAAATAAACGGTGTTGTTGACTTTGATTGCTTGTGAATAAGTGCCTATTGCAGCGGGGGCATTGTCACTGTGAATTACGGCTTTGTTGGTCATTTGATTTCTCCTGATTTAAAAATAAAAAATAATTTTTTTCGCCCCATCCAGCCTTCCCCCCTTTGCAAGGGGAAGGAGCCAGTTCCCCTTGCAAAGGGGGAGATTGGGAGGGGGGTGATAAGGTTTAATGTTTTGCGCGATGTACGCGAATGACGAAACTGAGTGTGCGTATTCTACGCATAATATTCGCGAGATGGATTCGGTTATGTACGCCAATGCAAATATGAATGACGCTGTTGTGAGCATCGCGTTCATGTACATTGATATGTTCTATGTTGGCGCCCTGTTCGGTAATACGCGTTGCCAATATCGCAATGATGCCACGTTCACTTTCAACATCAATACGTAAATCCACCAGAAATTCACCGCTGACTTGTGCAGCCCAATTTACCTGACTGATTTTTTCCGCGTTGTGGCGAATTTCGACAATATTGCGACAGGTATCCTGATGAATAACCAAACCCTTTCCTGAACTAATGTGACCAATAATGGGATCACCTGGTATTGGCCTGCAACAACGCGCAAAACTGATAATCATGCCGTCAGCTGAGTCAATGGTGATGGCTGAATGCGATGGTAAATTACGTTTAATTTCCGCTTCGGGATGCAGCAAGCGGGCAACACTTTGCGCGGTTCTTTTTCCCAAACCAATTTCTTCAAATAATAAATCCAGGTTGTCGAGTTGTACGGATTTTAATAAATCATTTTTTTGTTGCTCGCTGATTTGGTCCATTTCCAAATGCAAATCGGCAAATGCGCGGTGCAACATACGTTTGCCCAAACTGACAGATTGGTGATGTCGCTGGTGTTTTAAATAATGTCGAATAGCGCTGCGCGCTTTTGCACTCACTGCAAAATTTAGCCAATTGGGATTGGGTTGTGCGTTGGGTGCGGTAATGATGGCCACACGCTGGCCACTTTGTAATGGTTGCGACAGTGAAGCCATGCGCTCGTTAATGCGACAGGCAACACAGGTATTGCCCACATCGGTATGCACGGCATAAGCAAAATCAACGGCGGTTGCACCGGAAGGCAATTCAACAATTTTTCCTTTCGGTGTGAAAACATAAACTTCATCAGGGAACAAATCAATTTTAACGTTCTCGATAAATTCCAGTGAATTACCGGCGTTGCGTTGCATTTCCAGCAAGCCTTGAACCCATTGCCGTGCGCGATTGTGGCTGGCATTCAAGGTTTCATCGCTATTGGCCTTGTAAAGAAAATGCGCGGCAATTCCACTATTCGCCATTTCATCCATTTCCTTGGTGCGAATTTGCACTTCAATCGGAACACCGTGCATGCCAATTAATACGCTGTGCAAACTTTGGTAGCCATTAGCTTTTGGAATCGCAATGTAATCTTTAAATTCACCGGCAACCGGTTTGTAAAGGTTGTGCACTATGCCGAGCACGCGATAACAGGTATCGACTTTATCGACAACAATTCTGAATGCGTAAACATCCATGATTTCCTTGAATGATTTTTTCTTGGTGCGCATTTTTTCATAAATACTGAAAATATGTTTTTCGCGACCAATAACTACGCCATTAATATCTTCACGCAGCAAACGTTTTTCAATCGCCGTCTGGATTTGTTCCACCAATTCCTTACGGTTGCCGCGTGCGCTACGTAACGCGGCTTGCATACGCGAAGCGCGAAGTGGATGCATGGCATAAAAGCTGCGGTCTTCCAATTCCATACGCACGTCATTCATTCCCAGTCGATGTGCAATAGGTGCGTAGATTTCAAGCGTTTCTTTGGCGATGCGTCGTTTTTTGTCGGCAGGCATGGCGCCCAGGGTGCGCATGTTGTGCAGCCGGTCGGCCAGTTTCACCATAATTACACGCAGATCATTGGCCATAGCCAATGCCATTTTTTGAAAGTTTTCTGCCTGCTTTTCGGCGTGGGTTTCAAATTCAATTTGTGTCAGCTTGCTGACGCCATCAACCAGATCAGCCACAGCATCACCAAATTGACTGGCGAGGGCTTTTTTGCTGATGCCGGTGTCTTCAATCACATCGTGCAACATGGCGGCCATCAAACTCTGATGATCCATATGCATGCCAGCCAGTATGTCGGCTACTGCGAGGGGATGGGTTATATAAGCTTCACCACTGCGGCGCTTCTGGCCATCGTGGGCTTGTTCGGCATAAAGGTAGGCACGCTGCACCCCGTTTATCTGGATGGGATCCAGATAAGATGAAAGCCTTTGACTTAAGGTTTCCAGAGTTTGCATGCCAACCTCCGGGTTTGGGTGGGATTAAAGCTCGTTGTCGTAAACACGCTCGGGTTTGGGTTGTGGCAGTACATCTTTTTCCAGAAGTATGCTGGCATCTACAAACCCTTCTTCAATTTCACGCAATGCAATCACTGTGGGTTTATCGTTCTCTTCAGGAACGTAGGGAGTCTTGCCGCCTATGGCCAGTTGACGAGCGCGCTTACTACTCACCATTACTAATTCAAAGCGGTTATCGACATGTTGCAAACAATCTTCAACGGTAATTCGAGCCATAACAATCTACCCAGAGTGGAAATTCGAAAAGGGACGACATTATGCTCAGAATCCATCCAGCTGCCAACCCTGTCTTGTTCAAGTTTATGATCAAGGCTAATCAAGCTCAAATTATGGGCTATGCTGATTGAATCAATGATTTGACTGGATAGCTCCATGGATCAACTCAACGCACTGCCTGGCGTCGTATTTCAATATCATTTCACCGAGGAAGGCGATTTCTGTGTTGATTCAATCAATACGCCGATCATTTCACTATTGGGTATGACGCCTGGAGAATGTTGCACCAATCCAGAGGCGTTTCTGGCGAACTTGTCTCCGGAGATGGCGCTCAAAAAAACATTAAAAGAATGTTGCACCCTTTACTGCTGCATCAGCCAGGAAATTTCCCTTCCGCCCAAAACTATTCTGTTGCAAGTGTCGCCACTCGAAACGGATTCCATGTCAGCTTGTGGTTTGTTGATTGATATCACCGTGCAGGTCAAGGCCAGAGAGGAAGCTATCAGGAAAGTTAACTTTCTTACTTTTGTACAAGACCAACTCACGGATATGTTTTATTACAAGGATAGAGACTCGAAATTTTTAGGGGGCAACAAGGCGTGGAGTCGTTATCACGGCGCAGATGATCCGGCTTTGTTAATCGGCAAAACGGATTACGATTCCAAAATATTATCCCCGCGTGACAAGGAAAAATTATTTAAGGAGGAGCAGGACATGATGGCCAATGCAGCGGATATCAGAATCCGTGAATGTCATTTGCAACCATCGGGGAAATATTTTTATTGCGAGTCGGTTAAATCATCTTTATGTGATGCTGACGGTAATGTGGTGGGGTTGGTGGGTATATCCCGCGACATTACTGCACAGGTTGAAGCAGAAATAGCGTTGAAAAAAGCCCAGGAAGAAGCAGTACATCTTGCGCAGGTTAAAAGTTCATTTCTGGCAGTGATGAGCCATGAAATCCGTACACCCATGAATGGCGTTATAGGTTGTGCATCACTGCTGGGTGAAACATCCCTGAATGAAGAGCAGCAACAGTTGCTGCATACCATTCAATCCAGCGGCGAAAGTTTGTTGGTTATTATTAATGACATTCTGGATTTTTCAAAAATAGATGCAGGCAAAATGGAGTTTGATCATTCGCCATTTGATTTACGTAACCTGATCGAAGAATGCCTTGAATTATTTTCCAAACAAGTTAATGAAAAAGGATTGGAGATAAATTATTTGTTATCGCCTGATTTGCCTCTGAGTCTGCTCGGCGATGCATCACGTATCCGTCAAGTCATTAATAATCTTTTAGGTAATGCCATTAAATTTACCGAAAAAGGCGAAGTCTTTGTTGAAGTCACACCTGTCGAAATCAACAAGGCAAATAATCATTGTGAATTGTTAGTTGCCATTAAAGACACCGGCATTGGTATTGCCAAAGAAAATCAAACCCAATTATTCAACGCATTTAGCCAGGCAGATAACAGCATAACGCGTCGTTATGGTGGGACGGGGCTGGGTTTGGCGATTAGCAAAAAAATTGCCGAGCAAATGGGCGGCCGTTTGTGGTTCGAAAGTGAAATCAATAAAGGTTCGACTTTTTATTTTTCGTTAAAGCTGGATTTTGATCCGACATTCACTGCTTCTGAAACCATGAATCAGGTTGAAAGTTTTAAAAATTTGCGCGTTTTAATTGTCGATGACAATGCAACCAATCGACGGGTGTTATCGACAACCCTGTTGCAATGGGGTATGCAAGTTGCTGCTTTCGATTCAGCCAGTTCCGCGCTGGAAAATCTCAAATTTGGGCAACAATATGATCTGATTATTCTGGATTTTTGTATGCCTGCCATGAATGGCGGCACCTTATCCAATGAAATCAGGCGTTCTTCACTTAAGAACAAACCGATTATTATTTTGAGCAGTGCGAATGTCAGTCGCGCAGAGTGGCCGAATATCGATGTGGTACTAATGAAGCCGGTTCGTACCAATACGTTGAAAAGAACATTGTTGACTTTATTGGGGAAAAGTGAAAATAAACAACACTTCCTAATGAAAAAAATGTCTACCAACAAAAGTACCAGGATACTGATTGTTGAAGACAACAGCGTCAATCAAATGGTTGCTACCATGATGCTCAAAAAACTCGGGTTTCATAAAATTTCCTGTGTTTCCGACGGGCAGGAAGCTGTTGATGCTATAAAGCAGCGCGATGTGGATATTATTTTAATGGACATTCAGATGGATCGAATGGATGGCTACACTGCAACCCGGTTAATCCGTAAAAATAAATTACACAGCAGTAAACCCTGGATAATTGCATTGACCGCAGGTGTTCAGGTGGATGACAGTGTCAAAGCTTATGAATCCGGTATGAATGACTTCATTACCAAACCCATACAATTAAAAGAGTTGGAAGATGCGTTGAATAAAGCGATCAATGAAATAACAAGCCAGGGATTCAATTATTAAATGCCAGAACTTTTCATGAGGCGCTAATCAATTCATTTTGGTGATTTCACCTTCTATCCAATTTTTAATTTCTTCGGTGAGTTCTTTTCTATCCCTGCCCTCAGTGTGAAACGGCTCACTGATCACTACTTTAATAGTACCGGGATATTTTATAAATTGTTTGTGCGGCCAAAATTTCCCGCCATTGTGTGCAACCGCAATAATAGGAACGCCAGCGCTGATGGCAATATCCGCGCCACTGCGTGCGTAATTGCCGACTTGTCCGTAAGCTGTGCGTGTACCTTCGGGATAGATCAATAAATTATTGCCTTGCGCCAATCGTTTCATGCCTTGTCGTTTGATTTCTTTTAATGCCTGCATTGGGTTGCTGCGATCAATTGCGATTGGTCGTAAGCTTGCAAGTCCCCAACCAAAAAACGGAATACGAAATAATTCCTTTTTCAAAATGGTACTGACAGGTCCAAAATAAAATTGTAAAAACATGGTTTCCCATGTGCTTTGGTGTTTTGCCATGACCACACAGGGAAATTTGTCGGCATGCTTGTGACCGACTATTTCATAACGCAAATTGCAACAGACACGTAACCAAAACATCACAAAACGATTCCAGCAAGTCACAACTCGCCAGCGCCACGAATAAGGCATTATTGGCCAAATGATGACAGCAATCAGCCCGATAATGGCGCTGGTCAGGTTGTAACCTATGCTAAAAATTAAACTGCGTAAATAAAGCAAAATAAAAATTCCCCGTAGGGTGGGCAAAAAGCGCAGCGTGCCCACGTTAAACAATCAAATGGTGGGCACGCTACGCTTTTTGCCCACCCTACATATGATTAAGGTTTTAAAACAAAATCAGCAAAATGTTTTAAATTTTCAAAAACATTGATATTGCTAATAGCCAATGTCGGGCTGTCGGTTTGCAATTCGGGATTATGTAATTGCGATAAGGTTTTTATCCCATTGCCAGTTTTAACCAGCGCCAATTGACAACCTTTTTGCGCCCCTGCTTGTAAATCCCGCAAGCTGTCACCCACAAAATAAAAACCTTCAGCGGAAATATTAAATTCTGCTTCAATTGCATCAATCAAACCAGGTTTTGGTTTGCGGCATTTGCAGTTATCTTCCGGCGCATGCGGACAATAAAAAATTGCCCCGATTTCACCGCCCGCATCTTCCACCAATTTTGTGATTTTTTCGTGCATGGCTTCAAGATCATCCAGATCAAATTTTCCGCGCGCCAATCCTGATTGGTTGGTTGCCACCACAATCGTAAAACCGGCTTGATGTAATCGTGCAATCGCTTCAATGCTGCCTTCAATCGGCACACATTCATCAACCGATTTCACATAGTCATCGCGATCCTGGTTGATGACGCCGTCGCGGTCGAGGATGATTAATTTCATTTTGTTCTCGTTAGTTGACCCCCTCCTAACCTCCCCCTTGCCAGGGGGAGGGACTTTACTCCCTGCTTGCGACAGAGTGAAATTTGTCCCCTCCCCTGGCAAGGGGAGGGTTAGGGTGGGGTCTAGTTTTTACTCGGCACCAAATAAGAAATATCGGCCACTTCCAAAAACAATCCACGCAATTTTGACAACAACGCCAAACGATTTTGCTGTAATGCGGCATCATCACACATCACCATGACATTATCGAAAAACGCATCAACCGGCTGTTGTAAATCTGCCAGCGCAGCTAATGCTTTGGTGTATTCGCGTGATGCAAATAAAGGTGCAACTAAAGAAGCTTTGGTATTAACCGCTTGCGCCAGATTTTTTTCAGCCTCTTCTTTCAGCAAACTATTATTCATATCTGTGGTGATAGTGGAATTTTGTTTGCTCAAAATATTGGAAACGCGTTTATTTGCGGCAGCCAAGGCTTGGGCTTGTGGCAATTTACTAAACTCATGTACAGCCAATACACGCTGATTAATATCCAGCGGCTGCGATAATTGTTTCGCGTTAACGGATTGGAAAACTTCTACCGGAATATTCGCGTCTTCAAACATGGCGCGGAAGCGGTCGAGCATATAGCTCAGCACTTGCTCCACCAATTCTTCACCAACCGTTAAATTTTTGTGTTGTGATTTGGCGAATGCCAATAGTTCACGTAAGTCCAATGCGAGATTTTTCTCTACCAACAAACGCAACACAGCAATACTGGCGCGACGTAATGCAAAAGGATCTTTCGAACCGGATGGTTGTTGTCCGATTCCAAAAATACCTGAAATAGTATCCAAACGATCAGCCAGCGCGATAATTGCACCGGTAGTGGTTGTGGGCAATTGGTCACCTGCAAAACGTGGCATATATTGCTCGTTCATTGCAGCGGCGACATCTTTATGCTCGCCATCATTCAAAGCATAGTAATAACCGGCAATACCTTGCATATCATCAAACTCGCCCACCATGTTGGTGACAAGATCCGATTTGCACAGTTCAGTAGCACGTACCGCCAATTTTTCATCCGCATTTAATTTGCCTGCAATAAATTGCGCAAGTTTTGCAACGCGTTCTGTTTTGTCGAAGATGGTTCCCAACTGCGCCTGAAATACAATTGTCTTCAAGCGTTCGCGTAATGATGCCAGTGTGGTTTTTTTGTCAGTTTCAAAAAAGAAAGCGGCATCGGATAATCGCGGACGAATCACACGTTCATTGCCATCGATAATTTGCGATGCATCTTTGCTTTGGATGTTGGCAACAGTGATGAAATTATTTTTCAGTTTGCCGTTGGCATCTACCACATGGAAATATTTTTGATGTTCTTTCATGGACGCAATCAAGGCTTCAGCCGGAACTTGCAAGAAACGCTCTTCAAATTTTCCGGTGAGTGCAACTGGCCACTCAACTAACGCAGTGACTTCATCCAGTAATGCTTCACCAATAACGGCAATCCCGCCAATTTTTTTGGCCTCAGCTTCCACTTGTTGTTTGATGATGGTACTGCGTTCAGCGAAGTCAGCAATAACATAACCTGTGTTTTTTAACACATTGGCGTAATCACTGGCTTGCAACAATTCAATCGTTTGATTGTGATGAAAGCGATGGCCGCGTGTTGTGCGGCCTGCTTGTAAACCTAATACTTTGGCGCTCACAATTTGAGCGCCAAATAACATCACCAGCCAATGTACAGGGCGAACAAATTCATCGCGCTTTGCTCCCCACTTCATGCGTTTTGCAATAGGTAATTTGGCCAGGGCATCAGTGACAACTGTTTCCAGCAAATCAACAGTTTTTTTACCTTGCGCGCTTATTCGTGCAACCAATTTTTCAACTTTGCCATCGTTTTCCGCTTTTAATGCAGAAGGATCAATGCCGTTTTTTTCAGCAAATGCGAGTGCTGCCTTGGTGGGTTTGCCTTCTTTATCAAATGCAATTGCTGCTGGTGGGCCCCATACAACCAATTCTTTTGATGGCGTTTGTTCAGCCAGATTTTCAATCAATACAGCCAAACGGCGTGGCGCTGCAAAAGGTTTGATTGCTGTAAAAGATAATGCTTCGTTTTTTAAATGCGATTCAATCGTTTCGGCAAAAGACAACATCAAATTTTTCAAGGCTTTTGGCGGTAACTCTTCAGTTCCCAGTTCAACTAGAAAGTCAGTCATTATTTTTCTTCTCCACCATTCAGCATTTCATTTCTCAAATCTTCAGGTGCCAATGGGAACCCAAGAGCTTTGCGGCTATCGTAATAAGCTTGTGCAACGGCGCGTGCCAGTGTGCGCACGCGCAAAATAAAACGTTGTCGTTCAGTAACGGAAATGGCGTGGCGAGCATCCAGCAAATTAAATGCGTGCGAGGCTTTCATCACCATTTCGTAAGCGGGCAGTGGTAAATTTTTGGCCATCAAGCGCGTGGATTCTTTTTCGTAAAAATCGAAACTGTTAAATAAAAATTCAGTATCGGCTTCTTCAAAATTGAAAGTGGACATTTCGACTTCGTTTTGATGGAAGACATCGCCATAAGTCACTTTGTCGCCATTGGGGTTGATTGTCCAAACCAAATCAAAAATAGAATCAACTCCTTGCAGATACATGGCGATGCGTTCAATGCCATAAGTAATTTCGCCAGTGACCGGAAAACATTCCAATCCGCCGACTTGTTGGAAATAAGTAAATTGCGTGACTTCCATTCCATTCAGCCACACTTCCCAACCCAAACCCCAGGCTCCCAATGTGGGTGATTCCCAGTTGTCTTCCACGAAACGAATATCGTGAATGGATGTATCAATACCCATTTCACGCAATGAGCCCAAATACAAATCCTGAATATTATCGGGTGAGGGTTTCAGTGCGACTTGAAATTGATAGTAGTGCTGCAATCGATTGGGGTTTTCGCCATAGCGACCATCTTTCGGGCGACGGCAAGGTTGAACATAAGCCGTATTCCAGGTTTCGGGGCCAATGGATCGTAAAAAAGTGGCGGGGTGGAAAGTACCTGCACCGACTTCAAGATCCAGCGGTTGCAAAATAACGCAACCCTGACGCGCCCAATAATCTTGCAGGGCGAGAATTAAACCCTGAAATGTACTTACGTCATAACGTTTTTCAGACATGGCAGACCCAATTGTTTGAACTAGTCAATAAAAATGAAAAATGGGCGCGATTATAACGATGAAAATTGCCTTGGGGCAGCAGATTTTGCTCTTTCTGCTATACATCTTCAGCAGATCGGAGAAATCTATGTGTTATCGACTCGTCATCATCCTGTGGGCATTGTGGAGTTGCGTGCAGACCACGCAATTAATGGCTGAATCAATACCCCCAAAAATTTATGTCGCTTACCCGAAGGTAGGGGACACGAAAGATATGGCGTTTTACTACCAGCAGGCGCTCCATTTGGCGCTGGATAAAACCCGCCATACCGATGGTGATTTTACGCTGGAATTCAGCAGTCAAATGCTGACTATCGACAGGTCAATGCAGCAAGTTATCAGTGGTTATCATGCGGATGTAATGTGGGGTTCTGTAACTGCAGAACGCAGCAAGGAATTGTTGGTTGTGCCTTATGATTTGTTGCGCGGACTTAACCAATACCGGTTGCTGATCATTCATCCAAAAAATCAAAAAAAATTCTCGCGCATAAAAAATATCGAGCAATTTAAACAATTTATTTCGGGCGGCGCAGACAGCTGGACGGTTACCCGGATTCTTCGTCAAAACGGCATAGAAGTGCGAACAGCTCCCTACTATGCATCGCTGTTAAAAATGCTGTCTGCAGGACGTTTTGATTACATAGTGCGGGGATTGCACGAGGTTAAAGGTGATATGGAATGGGCGGCGGCTATGAAACTGGATATCGCTATTGAGTCCAGTATTTTATTGGAATATCAGAATCCGATTAGCTATTCATTTCTAGTCAGCAAACATAACCCGCAACTCGCCGATAGATTGATGCGCGGGTTGCAGATCGCGGAAGAGGACGGCAGTTTACTGGCAACATTTAATGCGTTGAAATTGTTTGATGACTCATCGGATTTTCTGCATCAGAACAGGCGCATTTTTGTTCTGCAAAACGATGACTAGTTAACGGATTGTGCGTGACTCTGTTTTCCGCCCCTCCTGGCGCATAAAGTTAGCGTAAACCTGCAGTAAATCATCCGTAAAAGCATGATTGGGACAATATCTATTTCCAATTATTGAGCCTATTGTTTACCCAAGCCGGTAAACATTTTGCCAGTTCAGTTGCCAGTCCAGTCAAGAGGTGCTTTATGAAGTCGTTGATGTTGTTTCCCTTGAATGAAGTTGATCATTTGGTTCAGCCGGAAGAGTTTGATGATTTGAGCCCTGATAGTCCAGCCACGCAAATACTGACGGATTTTCGCTTGTACAAACCCCATATGATTGATCCCCATTTGGCGGCGTCGGAAGCTCTGGAGATGATGCTGGCTGAAGACGTATCAATGAAAATTGTGGTGGATATTGAAAAAGAGTTTATTGGGGTACTGGACAGGCATCATCTGACATCTGAAAACATGTTGCTGACACAATTGTCACTCGGGTTGAAACACAATGAGTTATTGGTAAAGGATTTGATGCACCCAAGGTCCGCTATGCTGGCGGTGGATATAGATCAGTTGGCCTCAGCCAAAATTGGTGATCTGGTTTCAGCGCTCAAAAATTCGCATCAGGAATATTTGTTAGTGGTGGACAAAGATGCACATCATATCCGCGGTATTGTTTCTGCTCGTGAAATCTCCAGGCGATTGCGTCAACCGATTGCCATAGAAAAAGCCCTCAGCTTTGCTGATATTTTTACGGCAGTACATGTCAATTAAATAAAAAAAGCATGGCAAATCGACCATGCTTTTTTCCATTTCATGCAATTCGCATAACTGCTTCTCCCGGGATATCAAGTTCCTGTTGGTAAGGTTTTTACGTATGATGGCACCAGATACTGGCTGACCATCATTTATGACAAATCATTTGCTACCCCTTCTCTTTAAATTTATGGCATTACTCCCGTTGCAATGGGTCAGGTTCCTTGGCGGCGTTGTGGGTAATTTAATCTGGTTATTTCAAGTGCGCTCTGCTGCTATTACCTTGAGAAATATTCAACTCTGTTTTCCGGAATTATCTTTACCTGAACAGAAAAAACTCGCCAGACAGAGTTTGCAGGAAACGGCTAAAACGGCGATGGAAGCAGGCGCTGTCTGGCGAAATCCCTGGCCGTGGTTGGCCAATAAAATTGTCGGCATGGAAGGCGATGAATTATTACGCGAAAAAGTATCTGCCGGAAAAGGGGTGTTGGTATTGGCGCCTCATCATGGCAATTGGGAAGTGGTTGCTCCTTATCTGGCGAGCGTTGCACATTTAACGGCTATGTATCAGCCATTGGAAAACCCGCAAATGGACAAACTGGTGCTTGCAGGGCGCAGTAAATTGAATATCAGCATGGCACCCACCAATCGCAAGGGCGTAATGATGTTATTCAAAGCCCTGCAATCCGGTCATATAGTTGGCATATTACCTGATCAACTTCCCGATAGTGACTCAGGGCGTGTGGTGGCTCCGTTTATGGGGGTGCCAGCATGGACAATGACATTGGTTCATGGATTAATTCAGCGCACAGGTTGTGCTGTTTGCTCCTGTTACGCAGAACGTGTTAAGGGTGGTTTTAAAATAATTGTGATGGAAGCAGACATGGATATTTATAACGAAGATCAATTGACGTCTGTTAGCGGATTAAATGCCAGTGTTGCAGCCTGTGTGCGACGAGCTCCATCGCAGTACCAATGGGAATATAAACGTTTCCGGCGATTACCGAAGGAATATCCGCGGTTTTACAAAGGCATTTGATCGGAAAATAAAAAATCAATGAAAAATTATTTCGCTTTTTTATTTCTCAAATTGATAAGTTTTTTGCCTCTTGGATTTCTGCGAATCCTGGGGGTATTCGCGGGATATTGTCATTGGTTATTGAATACTCGTGCCAAACGTACGACGCTAATCAATC
The DNA here is from genome assembly GCA_965650675.1 of uncultured Cellvibrio sp. Classification (GTDB taxonomy): domain Bacteria; phylum Pseudomonadota; class Gammaproteobacteria; order Pseudomonadales; family Cellvibrionaceae; genus Cellvibrio. The sequence goes on along the minus strand of CBFGPN010000012.1, from coordinate 22,245 downwards.
TGGCAATTTGTTTTCCTGATATGAGCAAGTCAGATCGACATGGATTAGCAAGGAAAAGTCTGATTGAAACTATGAAAACCTTGTTCGAAGCTGCCATCGTCTGGCGTAGGGATTGGGATTGGTTGAAATCAAAAATTGTTTCAGTTTCAAATGAACATGTTTTGTTGGAAAAATATAACAAACAAAAAGGTCTGATCGCCATTACCCTGCATATAGGCAATTGGGAAGTGGCTGCGGCTTATCTTGCCAATGCAATTCCGATCACGGCACTTTATCAATCTTCAAAGTACGCCAGAATTGACCAACTGATAGCGAGAGCGAGGGAAAACAAAAAGATGGATCTTGCTCCAAGTAATGTTCAGGGAGTCAAAAAAGTGTTGCAAGCATTAAAGGAAAAGCGTGCTGTTTGTATTCTCCCCGATCAAGTTCCCGACCGAAATACGGGTCGTGTACTGTCCACTTTTTTCAACAAGCCTGCCTGGACAATGAGCCTGGTACAGAATTTGATTTGCCGAACAGATTGTGAAGTATGTTTTTGCTATGCATTACGCAGTGAAGGTGGATTTACTTTGCACATAGTTGATGCCAACCCCGAAATTACCAATGAAGATCTTGCAATTTCAGCGGCTGCAATGAATGCAGATATTGAGTCAATAGCACGAATTGCACCTGCCCAATATCAGTGGGAATACAAACGTTTCCGCCAGTTATCATCGGAACATCGGGTTGCTTACGACTAATCTGACTATCGTTTGTCGCTCGTCATCATGTAAAGCCCGCCGATGATAATAAAACTGGGCCACCAGGTTCCCAAAGGTAAGTCGAGCAAAAATATCAGGGCGATAAAAACAATCGTACTACCTGATACCAGAGAGTTCAGCATGTTGTGACTGAAGCCTTCGGCTTGATAGCTTTTCCAGCATTGGGACAGGGGATGAATAGCAGCAGCCAGAATGAAAAATGCCCACCAGTTGTGGAAATCCAGAAAGAAGAGTTCAACTCCCAGATTTCTTGCCAGTAACAACCCGCCAATAATAACGACAGCCAAACCAAATACCCAACCGGAGGAATTGGATTTGGCAGTTTTAGCATCAGGGTTGGTGGTATCGGTGGGTAATTCCTGATTCGACATATCGTGCTCCGCTATTAGGATATTGGTTGTTTGGACATACTAAATCAGATTTTGGATTCATTCGCAAAAAAAAGCCCGCATAAAGCGGGCTATTAGATGGTTATTGGCGGACTCTAAAGACAATTTTTACTGTGTCATCCGCTGCGCTGGAGTCAATGTAGCCAATCATATTGGGATTCGCTGCCACCAATGCTTTAACAGCCGCATCATCACCAACATCTTTTGGCAGGGTGCCCTTACCGGTAAACACTAATTGTGACCAATAGGCTTTGTATTGGCTCGGTTTTTTCTTGCACACCATTAAATTGAATTTATCCCGGATGGCTGCGCCTTCATTTTGGTTGATAGGCAATGCCTGACCGCCCGAGGGAAAGCTTTTACTTTTACCCAGAAAAATACGCGATACGTCATCCTCTGTGAGCAAGCTCGCGCCAACGGATGGATGAACAATAACAACCAGATCAGCCAAACATAGACTGGAGACTGTCAAAGCGAGTGCTGCTGCCAGTGATTTAATAATAGTTTTCATTAATAGGTCGCTCCTTTAAAACACGGCTTGTAAGGCAACGGAAAAAACTTTCTGCTCGCCTTTCACGTCATCGACATCATCGAGCTGTAACTTGAGTGCAGTACCGGAGGTAATATCCCAACGAGTACCGAAACTTAATACTTCCCGGTCCACATCGCGTGCTGCTGCAATAGCATCAAGAGTTCCAATTAACTGTGCGGTTCCAGCGCTGGCAGGTATGCCGGCGGAAAGTGCAGCTATTTCATCATCTGCTTTGGAGCTGGTTACATGAAACAGGAAGTCGCCCAGTCGTACACCCAGCATTAAATAGTCGCGTATATTTTTGGAGAGCAGGGATTGATCAACTTCAAATTCAACGTGTTCTGCAGCGGCAACAAACAAGCCTGTGTCAATATTGAGACCGATTTGTGCAAAACTGGCTTTGTCATCATCAATCGTAATTCGTGGTACCAGATAATCGAAGTCAGGGTTGGCCATCAATTGCGCAACGAAACCATCCAGCTCGGCACTGAAAATATCCACTGTCAGATCTACCTGATGATAGGCTGCGCGAAGGTTCCACCAGTCTCTGCCAATAGTAGCGGCAACACCCATTTGGTTGCGCAGGCTGGCATTACCCTGGGTTCCATCTTCAAAACTGAAATCGGAATCCAGACTGCCGAAATAGGCTTGAAAGCTGGCATCAAAACTACCGAGAGGTGCTGTTACATAGTAATCAACGCCTTCTACGTTGTTGAATGGCAGGTAATACACTTCATTGGGTGCGCTGATCCAGGGATAGGAATAACCCACATCCAGATAATCAGAATACATGTACAGAGGGGTTCGCAAACGACCTACCCGTACTTTGCCGTTATCAGTAGCCTGCCAGGACAGGTAAGCCCATTCTGCATCTACTTGATAATCCTTTTCGCTACGCGCAATTAACTGCACAGTTGCCGTAATTTTTTCATTGACCTGACCTGTGAACTGCAAACCCAAAAGGTTGCGATTAAACGTGAGGTCTTCGTCGCTATAACCATCGTAGGAAACGCTGGATTCATCGTCTACCATTCCTCCACCCACGGATAAAAATCCGGAGATGTTCACATCGGATGCTAACGCCCAGGGCGTAAACATCATGCAAGTAACGGCCAGTGATAGGCCGCACTTTGTGTTGTTAAATAATCTCATCAAATAGTTTCTCCTGAGGTTTGCCGTGATTTTGTATAACGCATTTAGGTGATCATCGTTTGGCAGATTGCATTTCTGCTAACATTTTTTTCGCTTTGACATTGCCCTGGGCAGCCGCTTTTTTGAACCAATCTTTGGCGGAAGTCATATTTTTAGTGGCGCCTTTACCTGAAAAATACATGTAGCCGACGACGAACTGGGCTTCGTCATAACCTTGTTGTGCGGCTTTTAAATACCAGTTAAAGGCTGTTTTGGAGTTTTGGCGCACGCCCATTCCCTGATCCAACATATAACCCAGCATGAATTGCGCATAACGATGGTCTGACTGCGCTGCCTGATTGAACAGAGCAAATGCGCCTGGATAGTCCTGTTCAACGAATTGCCCATCCATTAATAAATAAGCGAGGGAATATTGCGCATCCACATGGCCTGCCTCTGCAGCCTGTTGATACCACTTGACCGCTTGAGCAACATCTTTTTTGTTCCCATCCTGATACAAGAGTTTGGCCAATTGATATTGAGCCTGTGCATCACCCTGGTTTGCCAGTTGCTCAAGCCAGCGGATTGCACCGGCAGTATTTTTTTCAGTTAAATAGAGTTGCACCAGTTCCATTTGCGCTTTGGCGTTACCCTGGGTTGCGGCTTGCTCAAACCAGTGTTGGGCTTCGGCAATATTTTTTTCAATGTTCTCGCCAGCCACATAAAGCTGTGCCAGCTCCATTTGTGCTTGTTCATCGCCCCCGACTGCGGCTTTCTTCAGTGACACCAATGCAAGTTGAATGTCCTGTTCAACGCCTTCTCCCTTGAGATACATATTTGCCAACTCACGACTTGCGGGTGCAAAACCCTGACTGGCCGCTTTTTTGAACCAACCCAGAGCACGCCCGGCATCCGCAGGCATGCCGTAGCCATTTTTTTGCATCACGCCCATGTAATAACGAGCCTCCGCATTACCGACGGCTGCCAGAGTTTTGAATTCTTGCAGGGCTTGATCATATTTTTGTTTGTTGAAGGCTTTGATACCGTCATTCAGGGTTGCAAAAATCGGGGAGCTTATAAACAGGCAGACGAGTAAGAAAAACTGTTTCATAGTGATAAAACCAGTAAGAACATTCAATCCTGAGGTGCTTAAATCAGGTGCGCGATGCTAACGCAATTTTAGGTAAAAGCATCATTGGTTTTACTTATTGTCACGCCATGGTTTTCGGTTTTCTACCGTGTTTTTCATGGCGCCGGGATTCGCCCATCGTAAAGCGCAACAAGAAAACCCTGTTCGGTAGTAGATAAATGGGTGTTTTCAGTATTCACAAATGGCTAAAATGCCAGCCCAGTCATTTGGGTGTATTTATTAGGAAGACACAATGAAGCCGTTTTTGCGTTTTTACCTGGCAGTTTTTTCTATATTGATCTGTGGCTGTGCCAGCCAGCCGGGTGTGGATCATGCGGAAGATCTCAAACAGCTTCAGGCCGCCGCCGCCGAGAATAATGCTCAATGCAAAAGAGTAGAGCAGCGTCAGGATGAGACCCTGGTGCAATTACAGCAAGTGCAAACACTTCTTGCAGAACAAAAGGCCTTGTTGGAAGCCAAGCCACAAGTGATCGAAAAAGTGACCCGCATTGCATGCCCGCCTGTCGCTGCACAGGCCAGCCATGTCGCCAAGCCAGCAAAAGAACAGCCTGATACTGACAAATTAATTATCGGATTGCGTGAGAATATATTGTTGACGGGTGTCAATCTGGTGATGTCTGCAAAAATAAGTCCGCAGTTGAATCACTCCATTCTCGATGCGCGCAATATACAAATGTTTGAGCGCAACAGTGAAGAATGGGTGAGGTTTACCCTCTATAACCCTGAAAATAATGAGCCTCATGTATTGGAGCGAAAACTCCAGGGTTTTCAAAATATCCAGGGCGCCAATAAAACCCAGGAGCGCCGGCCAACAGTTGAGATTCGATTTGCTGTGGGCAAGTTGAAACAAAAAGGTCAGTTTGTGTTGGCGGACAGAAGCCATTCCGATTTTCGCATGTTAGTGGGTCGTAATTTATTGCGTGATGTCATGTTGGTGGATGTCAGCGGAGAAAATATGGTTCCTGTTATCCGTGAAGAAAAAGATAAAAAAGAAACTGAAAATAAAGATAAAAAAGAATGATATTGGCAGGACAATTTATTTATCTGTTTATCTGTCGTTAATAAAATCAAGCCGCTATTTCTTGGAAATTCGTGAATGAAAAAATCATCCAGAGCCCCTTTTTATACCATCATTGCCATCTTGATATTGGGCGGATTGATTACAGCCTGGATGCGCCATCAGTATATGGAAATTCCACTCACCCCCGGTGTCGAAAAACCGGTGTGGTTGATTGAGGCGAGAATTGATTTCGAGGCTACTGGTGAACCGGTCACAGCGCGCTTGGGATTGCCGGATAATCCCCCGGGTTATCGCAGTTTCAGTGAGCAAGCAGCAGCACCGGGATACGGCTATTCAGTCGTAACGGAAAATGGCGTGCGCCGTGGTGAATGGTCAAAACGTGAAGCACTGGGGCCGCAGACGATTTATTACAAAACCCAATTTATTGATACGCCAATTGAAAATGATCGCACAGAAAATTTGCTTGATATCCCGCAAGCAGAGCATGTGGATTGGGATGGGCCATCACAGGAAACAGCGGCTGCACAGGTGTTGGAAATTGCCTGGGGGAAATCCAGCAGTGCACAAAGTTTGGCTCGTGAATTGATAAAAATTTTTACGTCCAATGACATAGAACAAAATGCAGCGCTGCTATTGGCAGCGGAAACCGATAAATCGGCGCTGTTGGAAAAGTTACTGAATCAGGCCAATATTCCTGCACGTCCTGCGCTTGGTTTGTATTTGCAGGATGCGCGCCGCCACCAAAATCTGACACGACTCGTGCAAGTGTTTGATGGTGAAGAGTGGGTGTTATTCAACCCCTACACTGGCGAGCAAGGCGTACCTAAAAATTTATTGCTGTGGCACACCGGTGGTACGTCGATTCTCGATGTTGCCGGAGGCTCTCGTTCTCGTGTCAGTTTTTCGATGATTCACCAAACAGTTCCGGCATTGGATCTGGTTACAGCGCAAAAGAAAGAAAGTTTGTTCAGCATCTTGAGCATCCAGCATTTGCCGATTGAAGAGCAAAGCATGTTCAAGTTGTTATTGTTGTTGCCGATTGGTGCGCTGGTGGTTGTGTTTATGCGCATCATTATTGGTTTAAAAACATCTGGCACCTTTATGCCAATTCTAATTGCCATGGCATTTTTGCAAACATCCCTGGTGTTGGGTGTTGCCAGTTTTGTTCTGGTGGTTGCCATGGGATTAGTCTTGCGCACTTATTTGTCGCGACTCAATTTATTATTAATTTCCAGAATTGCGACATTGGTAGTTTTGGTTATTTTTATTATTTCTGCATTAAGTTTGATTGGCTATCAAATGGGCCTCAATACCGGCATGACGATTACTTTTTTCCCGATGATTATTATTGCCTGGACCATCGAACGTATGTCGATTCTGTGGGAAGAAGAGGGCCCGAAAGAAGTCATGATTCAGGGCGGTGGTAGTTTGTTGGTAGCTGTGCTTGCTTATATGTTGATGCAATTGTCGATTGTTGGGCATCTCACGTTTAACTTTCCGGAATTAAATTTGGTGGCGCTTGCGTTAATTATGTTGATGGGCCAATACACAGGTTACAAATTGTCAGAGTTGCGTCGATTCCGCGCTATGGTGGATAACGCTGAAATTGATAAAAAAGGAACTGATGCATGAGTCAGTCTTCCGTGAGTGCAAAAAAAGTCTCTTCGTTGAGTCCTGCCGGAATAAAAAATTGGTGGAGTTCCTGGGTCAGTCCCTGGCAATTAAAACGCATGGGAATTCTCGGTATGAATTGCCGTAACCATGATTTTATTGCGGCTTACAATCCGCGCAGTTTATTTCCATTGGTAGACAATAAATTAAAAACCAAATTGCTTGCTGAAGAATACGAAGTGGCTACACCGAAATTATTTTTTGTGGTGAATTCACAGCATGAAATTGCACACATAGAAGATAAATTAATGGCGTTGGAGGCTTTTGCTGTGAAACCGGCAAAAGGTTCCGGTGGTAAAGGTATTTTGGTTATTGTCGGGCGCAAGGGTGAAAAATTTATTAAATCATCTGGTGCTGAAATCAGTATTGAAGATATCCGCCGCCACATGTCCAACGCCCTTGCGGGTTTATATTCTCTGGGTGGCAAGCCCGATGCAGTGATCATTGAAGATTTGATTCAGTTTGATGATTATTTCAAAGATTATTCTTACGAAGGTGTACCGGATATCCGCATTATTATTTTCAAAGGTTATCCGGTGATGGCGATGTTGCGTTTGGCTACGCATAAATCCGATGGCAAAGCCAATTTGCATCAAGGTGCTGTTGGTGTCGGTTTGGATATAGCGACTGGTCGCGCGCTAAAAGCCGTACAACATTCCAAACCTGTTACTCATCATCCTGATACCAAACGCGCATTAAACGAAATTCAAATTGCCGATTGGCGCAATTGGTTGTTGCTCGCGTCGCGCTGTTATGAAATGACAGGCTTGGGTTACATAGGTACTGATCTGGTATTGGATAAAGTGCGCGGCGCACAATTGCTGGAATTAAATGCGCGCCCCGGTCTCGCTATTCAAGTTGCCAATGGGCGCGGATTGTTACCGCGTTTGCGCCACGTGGAGTCACTTAAAGAACGCATGCATCGCACCGCCGAACAACGTGTTGATTATGTGATGAAAACTTTTACGGCAGATGGTTTGTAAATTTTCAAATTAATTCAGAGAGGCCAATCATGACGCTGATAATTCCGCCTCATATTCAAGATATAGGTTTCGCCGTTAAACGTCTGTTGCCATCGCGATTACAACAGCGAGTCGGGCCATTTATTTTTTTCGATCATATGGGCCCTGCGCATTTTGCAGCTAATACAACCTCGGGTGATGTGCGGCAGCATCCGCATATTGGCTTGGCAACGGTTACTTATTTATTTTCGGGTGCGATGATGCATCGCGATAGTTTGGGTGTGGTGCAGCGAATTGAGCCGGGTGCAATTAATTTAATGACGGCAGGTAGTGGTATAGTCCACTCTGAGCGTATGCCTGAAGATGTGCGTACGCAAAATATCACGGTTGAAGGAATACAAATCTGGTTGGCCTTGCCAACAGAACTGGAAAATTGTGAACCTTCTTTCGCTCATTACCCCGCAACAGAAATTCCTTCTGTCGAATATGAAAAAATTCATGCACGAATATTAATTGGTCAGGCATTGGGTGTCAGGTCGCCAGTCAAAACTGCCAGCATGACTACATATCTTGATTTACAGTTATTCGCTGGCGCGCGCTATTTGCCTGATTATTTCAATCAAGAATTGGCAGTTTATGTTGTTCAAGGGAATGTAAAAATTAACAATGAAATACTGTCGGAATTTCATGTGGCTGTGTTGGACGCTGGCGCAACAATTGCTGCTGATCAAGACGCTCGCATTATGTTATTTGGCGGTGAGCCTTTAGCGGATGAACGTTTTATTCTGTGGAATTTTGTGGCCTCTTCTCGCGAAAAATTACGTAAAGCCGCCGATGATTGGGAACAGCAGCGATTTACGCTGGTGCCGGGCGAATCCGAATTTATCCCCCTGCCCAAATAAATAGCCAATAAACACGCAAATAACCCCATAGTTGTTCTGCATCAAGTTTTGCAAAAATCTGTTTGATGCAAATCAAATCCTTCAGGCCATTACAAGCGCAATCTATCCCTGAGTAAACACACTTTTGGAGGTAGGTTATGTTGGTATCAGGCATAGTAGCGACAGCATCTTTGGCGGGTATTTTGGTTGTCATGTTCGCAGCTGCAGTGGTGTTAACCTTGATAGACAAAAAAGTGGATGCAGGCCGCGAGCATTAACGAATTCGCTGTTTTAGTCGCAGGCAAGTCCCCTATAATGCCTCCGGTTTTTGTTGCCGGAGGTTGGTTTGTCATCCCGTCCCTTACGTATTGCCCTGCTGGGTTATAGAAGTCATCCTCACGTAGGTGGGCAGGGTATTTATCTTAAATACCTGAGTCGTTCTCTAACCGCATTGGGTCATCAAGTCGATGTGATTTCCGGCCCGCCTTATCCTGAATTGGACGCAAATGTTCGGTTGATTAAAATCTCCAGTCTTGATCTCTATACGCATCCACATCCGACGCGCGCACTGCGTTTTCGTCATTTATTTTCCTGGGCTGATTTTTACGAGTGGTGGTCAAAATTAACCGGCGCTTTTGGCGAACCTTATTGTTTTGGTCGGCGATTAAAAACCTATTTTAAAAAAAATCCACCGCGATACGACATCATTCACGATAATCAAAGTCTTTGTCCTGCATTGATTGATTTTCAGGATGAATATCAAAATTTGGTAGTCACTATTCACCACCCGATTACACGTGACCGCGAATTGGCTTTGCAAGCCGCCGCTGACGATAAACACAGATGGCTGGTAAAACGCTGGTACAGTTTTGTTGAGGGCCAAATAAAAGTTGCGAGGCAATTACGCCATATAGTGACTGTTTCGCAACAATCAAAACAGGATATTGTTGACGCTTTTGTCATTCAACCTGATCTCGTTAAGGTGATTCCTTGTGGCGTAGATGTTCAGGAATTTTCACCGCAACCACAAATCAAACGCGATCAGAATCGTTTGATCACTACCGCTTCGTCAGATCAACCACTCAAAGGTTTATCTATTCTGCTGCAAGCCTTTGCTTCGCTGTTAGCAGAATTTCCAGATCTGCAATTAATTGTGATTGGAAAATTAAAAGAAAAAGGCGAAACGCAAAAAGAATTAAATCAATTGGGCTTGCAAGAGAAAGTGATATTTAAATCAGGCATCAGCACCGAAGAATTAATTGCAGAATACGCAAAGGCAACAATTGCTATAGTGCCTTCGCTTTACGAAGGTTTCGGTTTGCCGGCAGCAGAAGCATTAGCATGTGGTGTGCCGTTGATTTCATCAGATGGGGGTGCATTGCCTGAAGTGGTGGGTGATGCAGCTGTGTTGGTAAAAGCTGGTGATGTCGATCAATTAGCGAAAAAAATCGCGGAGTTATTGTGCGATGAAAATTTGCGAAACATCTTATCGCAAAAAGGCAGGGAACATAGTTTGCAGCAATTAAGTTGGGATAGGGTTGCGGAGAGGATGGTGGGATTTTATTTGCAGAAAATTGAGACCCCCTCCTAACTTCCCGTTCAGAAACCAGTCCTATGGTTTCCCCTTCGGGCAGCTTCGCTGTGCAAATTGCTCCTGCAATTTGTGGCAGGGGGAGGGGCTTTACTCCCTACTTTTTGCGGAGTTAAATTGTGTTCCCTCCCCTGCCAAGGGGAGGGCTAGGGTGGGGTAAGGATCCCCAAATCAAAAAAATAAACGAGACGATCTATGAAACCAAAATACGCCAATCAAATTTTACTTGCGATTATTGCCCTATCAACATCGGCAATATTCTTTATCGCCCCCATTCCACAAGATCTGCACTATCACAATTTTGCAGACCAACGAACTCTCTGCAGTGTAAATCATTTTTGGAATGTGTTATCCAATCTGCCATTTTTATTGGTTGGTATTTATGGGCTTTGGCGATTTAAAAAAATTGAAATCGATTATATTAAATCTGCTTATTGGTGTTTTTGTGTGGGTGTGATTCTGGTGTGTTTTGGTTCGGGTTATTATCATTTTAATCCTAACAATCACACTTTGGTGTGGGACAGATTACCCATGACAATTGCTTTTATGGCGCTGTTCTCTTTGTTGTTGCATGAGCGTGTATTATCAAATCCTAAAACCTTCACTTTGATTCCTTTGTTGATTATAGGTGCAGCATCGGTTTTTTACTGGGATTGGACAGAAACTCACGGGCGAGGTGACTTACGATTTTATGCATTGGTGCAATTTTTGCCGATCGTATTAATTCCTTTCATTTTATGGTTATATCCCAAGCGATATTTTCGCGGCAGTTATTTGTTATGGGCATTTGTTTTTTATTTTTTAGCAAAATTACTGGAGCATTTTGATGCAGCCATTTATCAATCGCTTGGGCAGATGAGTGGCCATAGTTTAAAGCATGTATCAGCAGCAATTGCTGTGCTGTTGATTATACATGCGATGCCTGTCGGTAAAATGCCTGTGGACAGCAGAAAAAATGCAGACCATTGATTTTCGTTATTTCCCTTTATTACCAAATGATGTTGTATTGGATCTGGGGTGTGGTGAAGGCCGACATTGCATAAATGCTTATTTGCATGAAAATGTGATCGCAATTGGTGTGGATATAAGTTTTCGTGATTTGCAAACGACCCGGAATAAGTTTGAATCCTTTGCTGCGTTGGGACAGGGAAAATTTTATCTGCAACAAGTCAATGGTGCAAAATTGCCTTTCGCGGATTCCAGCATTGATAAAGTTATTTGCAGTGAAGTGTTGGAGCATATCGCTAATTACTCTGCTTTTTTGCAGGAAATTGATCGCGTATTAAAACCAGACGGATTGTTGGCTATTTCAGTTCCGCGTTTTTGGCCTGAAAAAATTTGTTGGTGGTTGAGTCATGCTTATCATCAGGTGGAAGGTGGGCATATTCGCATTTTCAAGGCAAAACAACTTAAAGACGAGATTCATCAACAGGGTTTTGTTTGTTATAAACAACACTGGGCACACGCTTTACATGTTCCTTATTGGTGGTTGAAATGTTTATTCTGGCAATCGCAGGATAATTCGCGTTTAATAAAACTCTATCATCGCTTGTTGGTGTGGGATTTAATGCAAAAGCCTTGGCTGACGAAAATGCTGGAGAAATGTTTAAATCCGTTAATGGGGAAAAGTGTGGTGATGTATTTTAAGAAAGGTTCCCCACTTTGAAAAAGGGGGGTTAGGGGGGATTTAAAATCTTCAGAAAGTTTGACCATTTTAAATCCCTCCCCCGCCTCCCTTTTTCAAAGTAAGGAGCCATCATCTCTTCCTTTGGAAGAGATGTTTAGAGATGGGTAATATTAATTAAACAAACAAAATCCAATGCAAAATCTACTTTTAACCAAAAATATATTTCCCGAATCACTGTTGCGCCCGACAGTGAATTACATTTTGCGTACGCAATTACCGGATGGTTCAATCCCTTGGTTCGCTACAGGAAAAGTTGATCCCTGGGATCATATTGAAGCCGCTATGGGTTTGATAATTGGCAGTGAATTGACGGCGGCAAAAAAAGCTTATCAATGGCTGGCAGACAATCAATTGGATGACGGCAGTTGGTGGGCAAATTATGTTGCGGGCGAAGCGGTGGATAAAAATCATCGCGAAACTAATTTTATTGCTTATGTGGCGACGGGTGCCTGGCATTATTTTTTAGTGACTAATGATCAAAATTTTCTTGCAGATTATTTTCCTGTTGTACAAAAAGCCATTGATTTTGTATTGCACTATCAATCGCCAACCGGCGAAATTTATTGGGCAGTGGATATTCACAATCAACCACAACGCGACGCCTTGATTACAGCTTCCAGTTCTATTTATAAAAGTCTTGAATGTGCGATTTTAATTGCAGAAGTATTGGGTGTTGATGCGAAACAATGGCGAAAATCTCATCTGTTGTTGGGTAATGCGTTAAGGTATCATCCGGAATATTTTGATCGCACATGGGAGCCCAAAACCCGTTTTTCCATGGATTGGTTTTATCCGATCCTAACCGGCGTTATACAAGGTAAAGCGGCGCAACAGCGTATAGAAAACAAGTGGAATATTTTTGTAGAAAATAATGTCGGCTGTCGTTGCGTGAGTGATGAGCCCTGGGTGACTGTAGCGGAGTCCTGTGAATTAACTCTGGCGTTATTGGCGGCAGGTGAGCATGCCAAAGCTGTCAATTTATTCAGCTGGTTATTTCAGTTTTTGGATGATGATGGCGGTTATTGGACGGGATTTAATTTTCGCGATCAAGTGATTTGGCCCAAAGAAAAAACCACCTGGACTTGCGGTGCAATTTTGTTGGCAGCCGATGCATTGACGCAACATACGGGTGCTGCGAATTTGTTTTTGAGTTCTGAATTAAAGAATGACCCCACCCTAACCCTCCCCTTGCCAGGGGAGGGAATCAGTTCCTCCCCCTGGCAAGGGGGAGGTTAGGAGGGGTCTTTTTGGCTATTGAATAATCAAAAAATAATTTACCGGTAATCATTATTTATGCGCATTCCCAGAATTTACATTGATCAGGATTTGGCAATAACAGAATCAATCTTGCTTAATGAAAACGCATCCCACTATTTATCCAAAGTGCTGCGCATGCAGGAAGGGCGCGAGTTAATGGTATTTAATGGTCGGGGTGGTGAATATTCGGCGCAGATAAAAGAAATCGGCAAAAAACAAATTGTTATTCAAACCCATCAATTTTTTGCAGATAATCGTCAGTCACCATTGGATTTACATTTGGCAATTGGTATTTCACGTGGTGAGCGCATGGATTGGGTGTTGCAAAAAGCAACAGAGTTGGGTGTAACGCGAATTATTCCATTAATCACCGAACGCACTGAAGTGAAAATTAAAAGCGATAAACAAGATAAAAAAATGCTGCACTGGCAACAAATTATTATCAGTGCTTGTGAACAATGCCAACGGAATATATTGCCTGAATTACAGGAACCACAGCCAATCGATAATTGGTTAAAAACAGTGACAGCGGATTGCCGCTTCGTTTTGCATCATCGCCATCAGCAAAGTCTTGCGAATATTAAAAAACTTCAAAGTGTTACCTTGTTAATTGGCCCCGAGGGTGGATTGAGCGAAGCAGAAATCACGCTTGCTGAAAACGAAAATTTTCAGTCATTACGATTGGGGCCAAGAGTTTTGCGTACAGAAACCGCGCCTCTCGCGGCCATCAGTCTGGTGCAATATATCTGGGGAGATTTGGGTTAACTGTCTATTGCCCAGAACAAATTTTCATCAATTCCATATCCCTGACATGCTGACATGGGTATAATGCGCCGCTTTTTGTAGCCCAGCCTTTCAGATCCCACAGAGAATTACCAAGTGACCAATCCTTCTTCTATCGAAAAATTACGCAATATCGCGATTATTGCCCACGTTGACCATGGCAAAACTTCTATGGTTGATCAACTGTTACGTCAATCCGGTACCCTGGATCGCCGCGATGACACAGGCGACCTGATCATGGACAGCAACGATCAGGAACGTGAACGCGGCATTACCATTCTTGCCAAAAATACGGCAATTAAATGGAATGACTACCGTATCAATATAGTTGATACCCCCGGCCACGCCGACTTCGGTGGTGAGGTAGAGCGCGTATTATCGATGGTGGATTCTGTGTTATTGATTGTTGATGCGGTTGGTGGGCCTATGCCACAAACCCGTTTTGTGACCTCCAAGGCATTTGAACAAGGTTTGAATCCAATTGTGGTGATCAACAAAATCGACCGCCCGGGTGCTCGTCCCGAGTGGGTGATTGATCAGGTGTTTGATTTGTTTGACCGTTTGGGCGCGACAGAAGAGCAACTGGATTTCCCGATTGTTTACGCATCAGCACTGAACGGTGTTGCCGGTTTGGATATGAATAATATTGCGGAAGATATGACGCCGCTCTTCCAAACTATTATTGATAAAGTCAAGCCGCCCAAAGTAGATACTGATGGCGCTTTCCAAATGCAAATTTCAGCATTGGACTACAACAGTTATGTGGGTGTTATCGGTATTGGCCGTATCACTCGCGGGACTTTGTCACCTAACCAACAAATTGTGGTTGTCACTCCTACAGGCGAAACACGCAAAGCCAAAGTCTTGCAAGTCATGGGTTATCACGGGTTGCAACGTATCGAGACGGATAAGGCTTATGCGGGCGATATCGTGTGTATTACCGGTGTTGATAAATTAGGAATTTCCGACACACTTTGTCATCCTGAAAAAATTGAAGCTTTGCCACCTCTCTCCATCGATGAGCCAACCGTCAGCATGACTTTCCAGGTGAACGATTCTCCTTTTGCAGGTAAAGAAGGCAAGTATGTCACCAGCCGCAATATCAAAGATCGTTTGGATCAGGAATTAATTCACAACGTTGCCTTGCGTGTTGAACAAGGAGATTCACCGGATAAATTCAAAGTGTCGGGTCGCGGTGAATTGCATTTGTCGGTGTTGATCGAAAATATGCGTCGCGAAGGTTACGAGTTGGGTGTATCTCGCCCTGAAGTTATTCAAAAAGTTGTCGATGGTGAAATTCACGAGCCATACGAACAAGTGGTGATTGATGTCGAAGAACAACATCAAGGTAAAGTGATGGAAGAGTTGGGTTTGCGTAAAGGCGAACTCACCAATATGGAACCCGATGGCAAAGGCCGCATCAAGTTGGAATTTATTGTTCCATCGCGCGGTTTGATTGGTTTCCGCGGTAACTTCCTCACCATGACGTCCGGCTCTGGCATCATGACCAGTATTTTTGATCACTACGGTCCAGTGAAACAAGGTGAAGTTGCCAAGCGTCAAAACGGTGTGTTGGTGTCAATGGTAAAAGGTAAAACACTCGCTTACGCATTGAATATGTTGCAAGAACGCGGTCGTTTATTTTTAGGCCCGCAAGCAGAAATTTACGAAGGTCAAATCGTGGGTTTGCATTCACGCGATAATGATCTGGTAGTGAATCCAACCAAAGCCAAACAGCTCACCAATATTCGTGCATCCGGTACTGATGAAGCAGTCGTTTTAACGCCGCCGATTAAACACACATTGGAACAAGCGCTCGAATTTATCGAAGATGATGAGTTGGTAGAAGTCACACCGCTGAGCATTCGTTTGCGTAAGAAATTGCTGACAGAAAACGAGCGCAAGCGCGACAAGAAGGCTTAACAACACCCTCTCCCCAGCCCTCTCCCATCAAGGGAGAGGGAGCAGATCTCCGCATGAACAATATTTTCTTTTTACTGACTATTTTTGAAGATGGCACATTCTGTTCCCTCTCCCCTTGTGGGAGAGGGTTAGGGAGAGGGGAAAAATGAACTTCCAACCCATCAAATCCGCTGCAATCACCGCACTCAAAAAAAATCTGAAACCTGGATTAGTGTTACAGACTTTTGCAGGCATTATGGTTTCGCTGTATTTTTTTGTGCCTGCAGCCAAACCGGTGTTCAATTTATTTGCCGAACTGAAACAGGAACAAGGTTGGGTGTACTCTGCGGTAGCGACATCAATTTTTGGTGGTTTGATACCATTTCTTTATTTGTACTTCTCGCGCAGTTTTAAACCGGAACAACCAATTAAATTGTTGTTTTTGTTTTATGTTTTGTTCTGGGCAGTTAAAGGTGTTGAGGTTGACTACTTCTATCAGTTTCAAGGTTACTTGTTCGGCAATGAATCCAACTTTCAAACTCTCGCTACCAAAGTGTTGATAGACCAGTTTATCTACAGCGCATTTTGGGCTGCACCGATGAGTTCTATTGTTTATCTTTGGATTGAAAATAATTTCAAATGGAAAGCAACACGCCAGAATATGGATCACCAGTTTTTATCAGTCACTCTCCCGGCCAATATTATCTCCAACTGGATAGTCTGGTTACCTGCTGTTAGTTTTGTCTATTGCATGCCATCGGATTTACAAATCCCTTTGTTTAATCTGGTGTTGTGTTTTTGGGTGTTGATATTGGCGGTGTTGAACAGGAAGTGATTAAAGCTTTTTGCGCAGCATTATAATCACATCTTCTACCTCGGGCCTAACCCCCCGCCACAAATAAAACGCCTCAGCTGCCTGATTCACCAACATCCCCAAGCCATCCGCAATGTGAGCAGCATTATTTTGTTGCGCCCATTTTAAAAACACAGTGGGTTCTGCGCTGTACATCATGTCGTAGCAACATGCTGTTGATGACAGTATTTTTTCTGGTAGTGGTGGTAAGTCACCCTGTAGGCTGGCGGATGTTCCATTGATAATTAAATCAAATTCTTTTCCAGATAATTGTGCGTATTCAGTAGCGTTAATTTTTTTTGTTTGAAAATGATTAACCAGTTCTTCGGCTTTGCTGAGTGTGCGATTGGCAATCGTGATCATGGCAGGGGCTTGATCCAATAGGGGTTGTAATATGCCTCTCACAGCACCACCAGCGCCGAGGACCAATATTTTTTTATCTGCGATTTTCCAATTCATGCTGAGCATATCCTTAACCATGCCGATACCGTCAGTGTTGTCACCTAATAGTTTTCCGTTGGATTGTTTGGCAATAAAATTGATTGCACCTGCAATTTTGGCGCGAGGTGTTAATTCGTCAACCAGATTAAACGCGTCGATTTTAAAAGGAACGGTAATATTCAAACCCTTTCCATTTGGATTTGCGAAAAATTTTTTGACAGATTCAGCAAATGTATCCAGTGGAATTAATTCCTTGGTGTACTGTAAATCCTGCGCTGTTTGCCTGGCAAATTCGGCGTGAATAATAGGTGATTTACTTTGTGCAATCGGGTTGCCAAATACAGCGTAGAGGTCGGTCACTTTTCTCTCCAAAATTAAATCCAGTCGCGCGAAGGTAAAAAATCGGTGTAGAGTTTGGCTTCGGGGCTTCCGGTTTCCGGTTGCCAGTTGTATTGCCATTTCACCAGGGGTGGCATGGACATTAAAATGGATTCTGTACGTCCACCGGTTTGCAAGCCAAATAAAGTGCCGCGATCATAAACCAAATTGAATTCGACATAACGGCCGCGACGATATAATTGGAATTCGCGTTCGCGCTCACCATAAGTTGAATTTTTTCTGGCAGCGACTATGGGCTGATAAGCTTTTATGTAACTGTCACCTACTGCTCGCATAAGTGAAAAACTGTGATCAAAACTTTCTGCGTTGTAATCATCAAAAAATAATCCGCCAATACCGCGTGCTTCATTGCGATGCTTTAAATAAAAATAGTCGTCACACCATTTTTTAAATCCCGGATAAATATGTTGGCCGAGAGGGTCGCAGGCATTTTTTGCGGTTTGATGCCAGTGTTTGCAGTCTTCGATATTTCCGTAATAAGGCGTTAGATCATAACCACCACCAAACCACCAAACAGGAGCGGCGCCGTCTTTTTCAGCGATAAAAAATCTGACATTGGCATGACTGGTTGGTATGTAGGGATTGTGTGGATGAATTACCAGGGATACTCCCATAGCTTCAAATTTTCGCCCTGCCAACTCCGGTCTATGTGCAGTAGCAGATGCAGGCATCTGTGTTCCAAAAACATGAGAAAAATTTACACCACCTTTTTCAATGACTGCACCGTTTTCAATGACTCGTGAACGACCGCCGCCACCTTCTGATCTCTGCCAGGAATCTTCCAGAAATTTCGCTTTGCCATCTTCCTGCTCAAGTGCAGTGCAAATGGTGTTTTGTAATTCAAGTAAATAATTTTTTACGGCGAGTTTTTCAGGCTGTGGCATAACTTGTATCTCATGTGTTTCAATTTTCGTTTGAAATAAATTATTTTTTCTTGCGCAATTTAGTTCCCTCCCCTGCCAAGGGGAGGGTTAGGGTGGGTAAGGGATCTCGATTAGAAATCCTTACCCCCTCCTAGCCTCCCCCTTGGCAGGGGGAGGGATCAAAAGCACAAAAAAATCAATCAAGTTGCTCGAATAATATTTCCAGTTAATAAATCGCGTATTTCTGTCGGATTTTTATTTCCGCCCAAATTACCCGTAACAATGGCATCCAGTTGTGTTGGAAAATATTTGTGTACTTGATGTATGGTTTTTGCCGGTAATTGGGTACTTGGATTGCACGAGGTTGACACTATGGGTTTGCCTGCTGCTTTCGCTAATGCGGCGGCGATTGGATGTTTGGTAACACGCAATGCAAAAGCAGGATATTGACCGCAGATCCACTCGGGGATTTTTTTCTTAATAGAACCGGTATTTGGAATTAACCAGGTCACAGGGCCTGGCCAGCTGGCTTTTAATGTTGCGATTTGTTCAGGTGATAAGTGCGCGAGTAATTCTTCTACTTGTGCAAAATCGGCTGCTAATAAAATCACACCTTTGTGTAACGGGCGTTGTTTGATTTGTAACAAACGATCAACTGCGCGTGGATTAAATGGGTCACAGCCCAGTCCCCAAACTGATTCTGTTGGATAAGCCACTATGCCGCCCGACTTAATCACCGAGGCGCCAATACGAATTCGTGGATGCAATATCCAGGGATTTGATGCATTCATCTTGGTAACCGAAATTAACAATTATTTTCGGTTCGCAGTTTAACAGACTCGCTGGTAACTTCCGCCCAGTGATTCAATTTTTCCTGACAGTTCCAACAGCGTCAATTGGGTAATTAATTGATTAACGGGTAGTTCTGTTCGTTCAATCAACGCATCCAGTGTCACCGGATCATAACCCATAGCATTGAAAACCTTGTCGGTATCGCTACTGCTTTCAGGAATTAAATCTGTCGATTTTGCGGTTGTTTTTTCCGGTGAAGATAAATCCAGTTTTTGTTGTGCTTCTTGCCATTTGAAGCTCATCAAACCATTTAATTGATCGAGAATATCCTGTGCGGTTTCTACCAGAGTTGCGCCCTGTCGAATTAATTGGTGACAACCTTTTGCCAATGGATTGTGAATTGAACCGGGGATTGCAAACACTTCACGATTTTGTTCCAGTGCTAGCCGGGCCGTAATTAAGGATCCACTTTGCAGTGCTGCTTCAACCACCAATGTTCCAAGGCTCAATCCGCTGATAATGCGATTACGCTGTGGAAAATTACCGGCATAGGAGCCTGTACCTAATGGAAATTCACCGACCAGAGCACCGCCTTTTTCGATAATTTCTTGTGCCAGAGCTCTGTGGCGAGCGGGGTAAATTCGGTCAACTGCCGTGCCCATCACTGCAATGGTTTTTCCCCATGCTGCCAGAGTGCCTCTATGTGCTGCACCATCAACTCCCAAAGCCAGGCCGCTGGTAATCGCAAAGCCCTGACTTGCCAGATAATGTGCAAATCGTTCGGCATTTTCGCTGCCTCCACTGCTGGGATTGCGGCTACCGACAATCGCAATTTGCGGCAAATTCAAACAGTTCAAATTTCCTCGCACAAATAAAAAAGGAGGCGGGTTGGTGATTTGTCGCAACAGTTCCGGATAATCCGCTTCTTCAAATTTTAGCAAGCGAATGTCGGATTGATCGCCAATCCGTTCTATATCAGCCAAGACCAATTGGGTGATCGGGTGGGATTCTGGGTGTTGTTGAAATGCTTTTACGGCATCCAGGGCAGCAGGTTTTAAAATATTTTGCAGATGAGCCAAAGGCGCTTGCAGGGTTTGTTCGGCTGAACCGAATGCATCCAATAGGCGCCAGTAAATACCGGCGCCAGTTTCGGGCAAACGTTGCAGAAAAAGAGGAGCAAAAAGAGCGTGGGAGAGGTTCATAAATCATCCTTGATAGTGTGCAAATAAAAATTATGGGTTTCGGACTTTATCGCCCACAGCAAGAGGGCGATCAGTTTCCAGAACCAGTGCAAAACTCATTTTTTCAAAGGTACGGAAGACCATTAACAGTCCTGCACGTTCGTCGGGCAGCGCAACTTTATCACCTTTAACTCTGTCTGCCACCACTTCGCCAGTTTTGTAGATTGCCAGCACATTGCCAACCTGCAAGCCTTCTCTCTCTCCTCTGTTCAGGAAAACAACATCCAGCTTGCCTATTTGGGTCACACCTTTTTCAACCCCTATGATCAAACCGGAAATATCGGCATCAGGTGCTGAGGGTTCAAATATGGCGGTTAACACTTCGTTATCACTGGGCAACAGACGATCGCCAGGGCGAATTTCCTCATAAGAGCGAGCAACATTCAGGGTGGCTATATCGTTAGCAACAGTAACTACGTTCACATTACCTACGCCCTGGGCATGAACACCCAATAGTTCGCGCGTGACCGGGTCTATTACGGCTTCTCCTTTGCGATAAACACCATAGGCGGTAATGCTATCGCCAAAATTTCCTCTGGCGTAGGCAGCATCGCCTTCACCCACAATTAAATGCTGTTGGGAGCCCTGCAGAATATAAGCTGCCGATTCCAGATCGCCGGGATTAACAATCCGGCTGCGGGACAGGAATGGGTCAATTTCTTCCAGCGGAATAGTCGTAATCGCGTCTTCAATTCGTTGGGAGCGAACTTGTGGACTTAATCGATCAGTACCATTAATTGCGCTTCTGTCGCCTGGAGCAAGTTTGGTGGTGCGTTCAAGAGTGAGTCGCGGCTCGCCTTCACGATATACCAGGCGGATCAAGTCACCTGGGTAAATCCAATGAGGGTCTTCAATTTGCGGGTTAATTTCCCAGATTTCTGGCCAGAGCCAGGGTTTTGAAAGAAAAGTGCCGGAAATATCCCAGAGGGTATCGCCTTTTTTTACTACATATTCGTTAGGGTGATCCATACGAAGGACTGTGCCTGTGGTGCGTACCACCTCTTCAGCCCAAGCAAAAATACTGATTAACGACACAGTCACGACAGCAAAAAATAGTTTTTTCATAAAAACCGATCCCGTTTTATTCGGCTCTGGAACAGTTAGATGTATATAATAGTCGAGAAAATCCAAATCTGCTTGAAATTGATGAGGAGAAATCCTGCTAGATCATCATGTTAGCAGCCAGAATTACCTTTTTACTAGAAGTTTGTCACAAACACCATGGCCTTATTACCTATACTCGAATTTCCAGACCCCCGCCTGCGCACTGTTGCGAAACCTGTTGCCCAAGTGGATGACTCTATTCGTCAACTTGTGAAAGATATGTTCGAAACCATGTACGACGCTCCCGGAATAGGCTTGGCGGCGACACAAGTGAATGTGCATCAACGTGTGGTGGTGATTGATGTCAGCGAAGAAAAAAATCAGCCACAGGTGTTTATTAATCCGGAAGTTGAAGTTTTGGATGACACCAGTTGTGAGTACGATGAAGGCTGTCTATCGGTTCCGGGTTTTTACGAAACAGTGATTCGTCCTGCCAAAATTCGTGTGAAAGCACTTAACGAAAAAGGCGAAGAGTTTACGCTGGAGCCAGAAGGGTTATTGGCGACTTGCATTCAACATGAGCTTGATCATTTGAATGGAAAATTATTTGTTGATCATATTTCTCCTTTCAAGCGCTCACGTATTCGCAGCAAGCTTGAGAAAAAACACAAGGCCGAAAAATAAATGCCTTTGAAGATTATTTTTGCAGGCACTCCGGATTTCGCTGCTGCACATTTACAAGCATTGCTTGATACTCCGCACAAAATATTAGCCGTTTACACACAACCGGATAGGCCTGCAGGCCGTGGCAAAAAACTAACAGCCAGTCCGGTTAAAGAGCTTGCGCTCGCGAAAGAAATTCCTGTGTATCAACCATTAAATTTTAAAACCGAA
>CBFGPN010000011.1:0-42281 GCA_965650675.1 uncultured Cellvibrio sp. | reverse complement strand
CATCTGTGCAGAATTTGCTGGAATAAACATAGCCGTGACCGATTGCATTTTGCAAAGGGATTCGCCAGGACCACCCACTTTTTTGTGCTTTGGAAACAGTGTAAGGTGGCGTATCCGTGGCTTTTTCTGTTTTCACTACCACTGCTCTGTCACAAGGTAAAACTGATGACCAATCCTCAAAAGGTGTTTGCAAATGTTCGCCGATTAACAGTGATTTAAAACCTGAGCAATCAATAAAAAAATCACCTTCGACAATTTCGCCATTACTTAACAGCAAATTCTCAATAAAATTGTCAGGGCGTGATTGTACTTCGGTCACTGTACCCTTGATTGCAATCACGCCGGATTTTGTTGCTTGTTTGCGTAAAAATTCAACCACTGATTTTGCATCCAGATGCACCGCATAATTGGCGCCCCCCAAAGGGGTATTTTGTGCTTGATTGGGTAAAAAAAATCGATGATTTTTTGCCATGACTGCGCAAGGCGAAAAATCCTGCAGAGGAAATTCAACACCCTCTTCCTGGGCTTTTAACCAGCACTGATAAAAATCCTGCGAATCTATGGGTTTGCCGATTACACCGAATGGATGGAAATAGGTGTGATTGCGTTCGCGCCAATCGACAAATTGAATTCCCAATTTAAAACAGGCCTGGGTTTCGCGTAAAAATTCTTTTTCATCAATTCCCAGATGCTGCAATAAACGGACGAAAGGCGGAATGGTTGATTCACCCACACCTATGACATTGATGTCGTCAGACTCGATTACCTGAATGACACAGTTGGATGGTTTGAGATGTTTTGCCAGCATGCAGGCAGTAATCCACCCGGATGTACCACCACCGAGAACGATGATTTTTTTGAGTGGTTTAATTCGCATACTGGAATAAGTTATCGCTGCAGGTAATCCAAGCCTAGCATTTGATGCTGCTCGGGTGCCACAAAATTTAAATGCCATTCGGCACAAGCTTTTATTGTTTGCGATAAAAGCTCCATCATTTTGTAACGCGGATAAGTTGTTCGCCAAACCAGAGACACTTTTCTTGCGGGTAAGTCGTCAATATTGCGCAGTGTCCATTTGTTGGCGGTATACAGTTGGGAGTTGGCCGCAATAAATGGCATAAAACCCAGGCCCATCTGGGTTGCTACCAAGCCGCGCAAGGTTTCATTACTACTGACTTTTTCCAGAGTGATTTTGTTATTGATCTGTGTGGTCAGCTGTTCGTAGTCGTTTTCTGTAACAAACAAACTGGTATTCGCCAGATCGACAAATGACAGGGAATTTTTTACAGAAAGTGGATGTGGGATTGGCAACAATATTTGCCAGGGTTCACTAAAAAGTTCTCTGACAACGCAGTCTTTAATGGGTGAATTATCTGCAATCAATATCGCATCGAGACGATTATTTGTTAAATCCTGAATCAGTTCGGCATCCGGTTTTTCATCCAGATAAATTTTGGTGGAATATTCCTGATGTTGAAATTGCAATAGCAATTGTGGATATAAATAAGCGCCGAGCGATTGACTGCTACCCAATTGAACTGGCGATTGCAATTGGTCTTTATCAGCGGCGACAAGTGCGTGAATTGAATTCAACTGAGCCAATACTTTTTCCGCTTCCTTTGCCAACGCAAGCCCTTCGGTTGTGATGCGTATGCCGCGGTTCAGGCGTTCACATAATAAAAATCCCAATTCGCTTTCGATTTTGGCTATGGCGGCACTGAGTGCGGGTTGACTGACATTACATTTCGCAGCGGCGCGTCCAAAATGACTTTCCTGTGCGAGTGCGGTCAGATATTGCATGTCGTTAATTGAAAGCATATGAAAACTAATTGCAAGGTTTGGTTTGAACTCGCGAAGTTTCTTCGATTAACTCATCAGTGGAACCTTGAAAATTGGCAACCAACTGATTATTGAGTGGATTAAAGAATTTTATGCGCAAGTCGTAAATTGTTTTTTGTTCAGCCAATGTCAATATTTCGGTTCCGGGACAGTCTGTATGCCAGCCTCTTTCTTCGACTATCTCTGTTGTTGTTTCACACTTTTCAATGCCATCTATGAATCGGCAATTTTTAACTTCTTTTTCAATTTCTTTTTCGCATATACCTGAAAAAGTACAGGCTATTTCTTTTTCCAGAATCATTGGATCACTTAAAAATCGTCGATCTATCTGGCCTTCAACTCGTAGATCCCAATGGGTCTCCAGCGTTTCCAGAGTAAAGCTGCCATGCACGGATTCTTTGCCAATCCCTCGATTGAGGCTGATAATTAATTGCTGTTTGTCTTGCACAACTTCCAGGCGTTTAATTTGATTATTCAGATTGCTTGTCACATAAATTAATCTGGCAGGTGCGGAATCAAGAAGATTCAATCCATTATTTTCTTTTGTATAAAATTTTTGCAGATCACCCTGAAAAACTTTTTTATCTTCAACTAACAGGCACCCTGATAAAAATAATATTAACCCAATCAATATCAATCTGGACATGGTGAATCTCCTTTGTCGTAAAAATTACAGTCTGTACAAAAGGAGATTAACCCAATCTGAATTCACATCATTCTTTGCGCTATGGAAATTATGTTGAACGGAAAATAATATTTTTCAACTTGTCCAGTTTTGGTGATGCCACTGGAACCGTCAACATGGTACTCAACACCGCCATGATCAAAAGTGCAGTAAAAGTTTCGCTGGTGATGATTTGTTTATCCAACAATACGTTGGCAAAAATAATCATGATCAGGGCTTTGGTTTGTAACAGCCAGCCAATAATGGATGCTTCGCCTTTTTCCCATTTTAAAATTTTTCCGGCGAGATGGACGCCCGCCAATTTTCCGGCGACTGATGCAAATAATAAAATGCCCGCCGCAATAAATACTGTCGCACCACCCACTTCCCAGTTGGTTCGCAAGCCTGTGCTCAGGAAGAAAACCGGCATGATGATCATCAATACAAAATGGCGTAACTTGTCCATATCTTCCTGATTAAACCAATCTGCATCCATCACTGCACCAGCGAGGAAAGCGCCAACCATAAAATGCAAACCGGCCCAGTCAGCTGCCAGCCCGCAGAAAGCCAGCCAGATAAAGCCTGCATACCATCGGTCGCGTTCTTGAATGGCAACCATAAGTTTGCGGAACAGATAGCTGGACAATGCAAAGGCCATCAGGAACATGCCTTGACGTCCCACTCGTTCCCAATCCAGCAAAATCAGGGCTAATACACCCCAAATGGCAATATCATCCAGGCTGGCGTAGCGCAATATGCGCTGACCTATGGGTTGGCGAAGAATATGTAGCTTCTCCATCAACAAAATCAGGATAGGCAAGGCTGTAACCGCACAGGCCATACCAACACCCAGAATGAACTGCCAGGTCATGCCCTTGGGGCCCATCCATCCATCGCTGAACGCCATGAGTGCCACCGCCGCAACACAGCCAAACAAGAGCGGAGTTCCCAGTGCCAAGCCCGCGGTTATGCCACTCTCACGCTTGTATTCCCAGGCTTTTTTCAGATCCAATTCAATGCCGGCGATCCAGACAAAAATCATCACTGCCCACCAGGCAATACCATTCAGGGACTGGATCACTTGCGGATTAAAAACGAATTGGTAGTAATCGGGGAAAGCTGCACCTAATACACCCGGACCAAGCAAAATGCCGCCGATAATCTGGACTACAACCAGGGGAGCCCAGTAGTCTGTTTTGAACAATCGCCAGATTAAATAGGGAACACTGAAAATAATCAGCATGGCGATCAGGAAGATTTCTGTAGTTGTCATATGCATGGACGAAACCCTTTTGTTTTTATTTAAAGGCGGCCTTTCTACGGGAGTTGGTTTGGGCGCTCAACAAAAAATTAATAATTTTTAGCTATTGATTTTTGCAGCATATCCTTTGGATAGCCGCGTTCCCGTTAAAATCAATAATATTTTTATGCACCAAATAAAACCATGTGACCGCTATATGGCATCAAAATGGTGCATTTGATTTTTTGTGAGAAATTCCAGAGGCTTATTTGTCAGTGCCTGTTGCTATTTTTATTGGATGGCATATATTTTGCCCCCTTTCTGACACTCGATCTCGCACCTTAATTGGTGGTATGTGGCTGAGAAATCTTTTTTTAATCCCCATAGCTATAGCTATAACAATCAGGAGGCACTCCATGTCTAAGACGTTAGACTTAATTAAAAAACACGAAGCCCGCTGGATCGACCTGCGTTTCACCGATACTAAAGGTAAAGAACAGCATGTAACTTTCCCATCATTTGTTGTAGACGATAAATTCTTCGTTGAAGGCAAAATGTTCGATGGTTCTTCTATCGCAGGTTGGAAAGGTATTAACGAATCAGACATGATCCTGATGCCGGATGACTCTACTGCTGTACTGGATCCCTTCTACGAAGAAGCCACCATTATTGTGCGTTGTGACATCGTTGAACCATCCACCATGCAAGGTTATGACCGCGACCCACGCTCAATCGGCCGACGCGCTGAAGAGTATCTGAAATCTACAGGCCTGGGCGATAAAGCCCTCTTTGGTCCAGAGCCGGAATTCTTTATTTTCGACAGTGTTCATTTCCATTCAGGCATGGGCGGCGCTTTCTACAAAATCAAATCTGAAGAAGCTGCATGGCAATCAGGTGATGACGTAGAAGGTAAACACGGCCACGCTCCACGCGTAAAAGGCGGTTACTTCCCGGTTGCGCCAATCGACTCTCTGCATGACATCCGCGGTGCTATGTGTAACGCGATGGAAGCTATGGGCCTGGAAATTGAAATTCACCACCACGAAGTGGCTAACGCTGGTCAATGTGAGATTGGTGTAGGCGCAAACACTCTGGTTAAGAAAGCGGACGAAGTACAGATCCTCAAGTACTGCGTACATAACGTTGCTCACCAATACGGTAAAACGGCTACCTTTATGCCGAAGCCACTGATCGGTGATAACGGTTCAGGTATGCACGTTCACCAGTCTTTCTCCAAAGCTGGCGTTAACCAATTTGCTGGTGACGCTTACGCTGGCCTGAGTGAAACTGCTCTCTATTACATCGGCGGTATCATCAAACACGCCAAAGCATTGAACGCTTTCTGTAACGCCTCTACCAACTCTTACAAGCGTTTGGTTCCAGGTTTTGAAGCGCCGGTAATGTTGGCTTATTCTTCACGTAACCGTTCGGCTTCTATCCGTATTCCTTTCGTACAAGGTGCGAAAGCAAAACGTATTGAAACCCGTTTCCCTGATCCAACGGCTAACCCATACCTCTGCTTCGCTGCATTGTTGATGGCCGGTATCGACGGTGTTCAAAACAAGATTCACCCGGGCGAGCCAGCAACCAAAGACTTGTACGATCTGGAGCCGGAAGAAGAAGCACAAATCCCGCAAGTCTGTGCCTCTCTGGAGCAAGCTCTGCAAGCGCTGGAAGCTGATCATGAGTTCCTGACTCGTGGCGGTGTATTCAGCAAAGACTTCATCGAGTCTTACATTGAGTTGAAGCGCGCTGATATCCAACGTGTTGATATGACTCCACACCCTGTAGAGTTCGAGTTGTACTACAGCGTGTAATTGTCGATTCTTTCGGTAATTGGAGCCCGCAGAGTGATCTGCGGGCTTTTTCTTTTTCAGGATCAGGCGTAATCTCTGGAAATCTCCAGACGGGATTTTTCTATGCGCGCACTCTTTCTTATTCTCATTTGCCTCTCTTTCGGTGTTTGCGCCGAAATTTATAAAACTGTCGATAAAGATGGCAATGTTGTCTACACGGACAGCCCGCCAAATGACGATGCCCAGGCAGTCAAGCTACGTGAAATCAATACCTTGCCAGCACAGGAAACGGGCTTCACTGAAGCGCCGGTCAGAGCACAGCAGCCGCAAGCCGTGAGTTATGAGATTGATATTATTAGTCCCCGTGATCAGGTGGTAATCCCGCCTGGTGAAAGGGATCTGGCTGTCGCAGTCAATATTTCACCCGGTCTGCACCCGGATCATTTGGTGACTTATTATCTGGATAGCGAACTGATTGAAGAAACCCGCTCTGCCAGCATAGTAATTCAGGATGTGCCCCGTGGTGCCAGAACCCTTACTGTTGAAGTGATTGATCAGCAAGGTAATCTGCTGGGCAAGTCGGCTCCTTTGACGGTGAATGTGATCCGTCCGGTAGTCAGAAAAAATTAGCCAAACAATTCCGTTTTTTAAAGGCACCATGATGGTGCGGTGCTTTGTCGTTTTTGCATAAGTGTCAGATAAAACCTTTGCAATATCAGGTCATTTTTGCTCAACAGGAAGTTGGTTTGCTTTTTGCATTTATATTCATGCCCTGCGGAGAGGCATTTTTGGAGTAATGCGGCGTGAGTCCTGGCGACATCTATAAATCCATTCTCGACAATCTCAGTACAGCCATAGTTCTGGTTGACGGTGAGCTTTTGTTGCGTCATATGAATCCGGCGGCAGAAGCACTTCTTGCCATGAGCAATGAAGGCAATACTGGTGAGGTTATCACCCATTTTTTTTATGAATCAGACGACACTGAAAAGCAACTGCGCAAAGCAGCAGCGCAAGGAAACCACTACACCAAGCGCCATGCCAATTGGCAATTGCCCGGAGCAAACAGTATCACGGTTGACTACACGGTTACCCCCTTTGGTGATCACGAAGGTTTGATTATGGAAATTCAACCTATGGATAGATTGCTGCGAATCAGCCGTGAAGAAATGATGACCAATTCCCATGAAACCACGCGCAACCTGATTCGCGGTATGGCGCATGAAATTAAAAATCCTTTGGGAGGAATTCGCGGTGCTGCGCAATTGCTCGCGCGTGAATTGCCAAATGAAAATTTATCGGAATACACCAATGTAATTATTGATGAAGTTGACCGCTTGCGAAATCTGGTTGATCGCATGTTGGGGCCCAATCAATTACCGCAATGGCAGTGGTTGAATATCCATGAAGCCGTTGAGCGGGTCACCAGTATTATTCGCGCTGAGTGTCGCGACAGAATTAAATTGATTCGCGATTACGATCCCAGCATTCCCAATTTGCAGGGTGATAAGGAAATGTTGATTCAAGCCTTGCTGAATATTGTGCGCAATGCAATGCAGGCATTGATTGAATCCAATACGCTCAATGCGGTTATTCAAATTCGCACACGTATCCAGCGTCATTACACTATTGGCCGCAAACATCATCCGCTGGTATGTCGTGTTGATGTTATCGATAACGGCCCGGGTATTCCTGCTGAAATGATTGAACATATTTTTTACCCGATGATATCGGGCCGCCCGGAAGGTACGGGTTTGGGCTTAACAATTTCACAGCATTTGATCCATCAACATAACGGCCTGATTGAATGCCGAAGTGAACCCGGACAAACGCGTTTTTCACTCTATTTACCAATGGAAAATCACCATGCAGAAAACTAACAAAGTTTGGATTATTGATGATGATCGTTCAATTCGTTGGGTGTTGGAAAAAGCACTGCAACAGGCCAACATTGAAACGCGAATTTTTGAAACGGGCGACAGCGCATTAAATCAAATTAATCGCGATACACCGGATGCCATTATCAGCGATATACGCATGCCGGGTATTGATGGTTTGGCGTTGCTGAGTAATGTACACGCCAATCATCCACAAATTCCAATCATCATTATGACTGCACATTCTGATTTGGATAGCGCTGTCGCTGCTTATCAAGGTGGTGCGTTTGAATATTTGCCCAAACCTTTTGATGTGGATGATGCTGTCGCGGTAACACAACGTGCACTGGCACACGCGCAAGAACAAAAACATCAACAGGAAAAACAAACTGACGAAGTAGAGGCACACACCGAAATTATTGGTGAAGCACCGGCGATGCAAGAAGTGTTTCGCGCAATTGGTCGTTTGTCTCAATCCAATATCACGGTATTGATTAATGGACAATCGGGTACAGGAAAAGAGTTGGTTGCACGTGCATTACATCGACACAGTCCACGTCGTAATGGCCCCTTTATCGCATTGAATATGGCAGCAATTCCAAAAGATTTAATGGAATCAGAATTATTTGGTCATGAAAAAGGTGCGTTCACTGGCGCGGCAGCGCAACGTCAAGGGCGCTTCGAACAAGCTAATGGTGGTTCATTATTTTTGGATGAAATTGGTGATATGCCCGCTGAAACCCAAACGCGATTATTACGTGTTCTGGCTGACGGAGAATTTTATCGCGTGGGCGGACACACACCGGTGAAAGTCGATGTGCGTATTATTGCGGCCACACATCAAAATCTGGAAACACTGGTTGCCGATAATCGTTTCCGTGAAGATTTATTTCATCGTTTGAATGTGATTCGAATTCATATTCCGAAATTGGCGAATCGTCGCGAAGACATTCCGAAATTGGCGAGATTTTTTTTGCACAAAGCCGCTAATGAATTGAATGTGGATCCCAAAGTTTTATTGACGGAAACAGAAGAGTTTTTGTGTTCATTGCCTTGGCCGGGAAATGTGCGCCAATTGGAAAACACCTGTCGCTGGATTACGGTGATGGCATCCGGTCGTGAAGTGCATGTTGCCGATTTGCCTCCCGAATTGCTGGACACCAAAGAAACTTCAACGCCTGCTGATGATTGGGAAAAAGCATTGCGCCATTGGGCAGATATGGCGTTGGCGCGCGGACATCACCAATTGCTCAGTGAGGCAGTGCCTACGTTTGAGCGCGCACTGATTGAAACTGCGCTCAAATATACTGCCGGTCGCAAACGCGATGCTGCCAACCTTTTGGGTTGGGGGCGCAATACACTGACCCGGAAGTTGAAAGAGTTGGGCATGATCAGTGCGTCTGCCGAAGATGAAACAGACGAATGATTGATTAACAGAACTTTTTCTATCTCAAGAGGCAAGTTTTAGAACTGCTGTCTATACTCAAAAACGGGTAGAAATCACTCGTCCATCAGGGCAGTGACCCCATTAGACAAATAGAAGCAGGCAAAACAAGGGTTCGAGATGAACCTGTCGGGGGATAGAATGGTAAAGAAGTCGTTACTCACCAAGCTGATGATCGCGCTTGCGGTTGCAATGGTGCTCATTGCATTTGCAGTGGCGTTCACTAATTACCGGTTGGCGGCAAAAAATCAGCAGGCAAAATTAAATGCTG
Organism: uncultured Cellvibrio sp.; assembly: GCA_965650675.1. GTDB lineage: Bacteria > Pseudomonadota > Gammaproteobacteria > Pseudomonadales > Cellvibrionaceae > Cellvibrio. The sequence continues at coordinate 33,153 of CBFGPN010000011.1, read as the reverse complement.
AAATAGAGGCCATGGTAGAGCTCACCAACAGTTCTATTCTCGAAGCTGTATTTGCATATGATTTCCAACAAGTTGAAGCCATCGCGAAGTCTTTGGTAGGTACTGCTTTGGTAACCGAGGTTCATGTGGTCGATCACAGGGGCCAGAAATTGGCGGATGCTGATGACGAAGACCGCAGCGAAGGCAAGATCACCCGCGAAGATATTCCCATCATGTACAACGGTAGCAAAATTGGTAGCTACACAGTCACTTTCTCGACAGCTGAATTAAAAGAGTCTTTAAGTCAACAGGTTAAAAGTAACACCTTGACCGTCGTTGCACTTTTGGCAGCAAGTTTGATCACTGTTTATTTTTTGATGCGTAGTTTGGTGTTGGCGCCAGTATCGGAAGTAACGCATTCACTCAGTGCTATTGCGGATGGTGGCGGTGATTTAACACACCGATTGCCAACTGCCAGTCAAAATGAAATTGCGGAATTGGCGCATAATTTCAATCGGGTGATGGAACACATCGCCATGATTATCCGCAATGTAGTCCAGGTAAATGACAAGGTGCGTACCAACGTCAATACCATGGGCGGTGCAACTGAAAATACGGTGAATTCTACGTCGCAGCAATTGCGTGAAATTGAACTGGTGGCCGCAGCGGTGGAGGAATTGTCCGCCTCTGCCAATGAAATTGCTCGCCATGCCAATGACACAGCAGATCGCACCAACGCCACCAGTGTGTTGGTTGATGAAGGTAACGAAATCGTAGCGCTATCACTGGACAAGGTGAATCGCCTGACAGATCAAATTCAATCCACTGCGCAAAAAATTCAGGTGTTGAAAAATAATTCGGTCAATATCGGATCAGTAATGGAAGTGATCAGAACCATTGCAGAGCAAACCAACCTGCTTGCATTAAACGCAGCGATTGAAGCAGCGCGTGCCGGTGAACAGGGTCGCGGATTTGCGGTGGTGGCAGACGAAGTGCGTTCTCTTGCGCAAAAAACGCGTACATCCACAGAAGAAATTGAATCCATTATTATCCAACTGCAACGCGCTGCGGATGAAGCGCATCAGGCAATGAATGCCAGTACATCATCAGTCAAGGAAACCATAGAAACCTCAGCCAAAGTTGGCGGAGCACTGGACAAGATTCGCAGTAATATCCGCATCATTAATGATATGAACCATCAAATTGCAACTGCATCTCATGAGCAAAATACCGTTGCCAATGAAGTGAGCAAAAACATCACAGCGATTCATGGGCTATCCGAACGTGTAGCAGAAAATGCCCAGGTTGTTAACGCGGGCGGTAGTCAGTTAATTCATGAAGTTGGCGAACTGAAAAAACAAATCGATTCGTTCAAAGTGTAATCTTGCGTAAAGTTTTCTTCCCTCTCCATGTTTCCCGGCTTGTCCGGGATTTTTATTTTTATACGATAGATTTCCATACAAAGAATGTTGGAATAAGCTAAGGTTAATTAACTGCACGAGTGCTAAGCTCGGCAACTGGATTTTGTTAAAGGAGCATCCTTATGTTGATATTGTCGTTGTTGGTTATCTGGCTTTTGGTGGCAATTCTGATTTACCGGCAGGTAGCACTTGCTGCTGCGTCGTCATTGGTTTTGATTGCCTGGCTAATTTTGGGGGCTATCACTGAAACCATGCTGTCACCCTGGTTGGTGGTACCTTTGGCGATGATATTGGTGGTGTTGAATCTGGGGCCTCTGCGTCGCATTTTACTGACCAAACCGGTTTTTAATTATCTGCAAAAATCCATGCCACCTATGAGCGTCACCGAGCGCGAGGCATTGGAATCAGGTACCACCTGGTGGGAGAAAGAATTATTCAGTGGTAAGCCTGACTGGAGCGAGTTTGCACAAATTACGCTGCCGCAATTAACGGCCGAGGAGCAGTCGTTTCTGGATAACGAAGTGAATCAGCGTTGTGACATGTTGGATGAGTGGGAAATTCGCAGCCAGCGTAAGGATCTGCCTCCGGAAGCCTGGCAATTTTTGAAAGAGAAAAAGTTTTTCGGGTTGATTATCCCCAGAGAATTTGGTGGCCTTGATTTCAGTCCTTATGCGCAAAGTCGCATCATGAGCAAAATTGCCAGCCGTTCGGAAACGGCTGCGGTGACGGCGATGGTTCCCAACTCCCTTGGCCCGGGTGAATTGCTGGTCAAGTACGGCACCGAAGAACAAAAACAACGCTGGTTACCCGGTTTGGTCAATGGTACCGAGATCCCCTGCTTTGGTTTAACCGGCCCGGAAGCCGGCTCTGATGCCGGCTCCATTCCCGATACCGGTATTGTCTGCAAAGGTATGTACGATGGACAGGAAGTGCTGGGCTTGCGAATGACCTTCAGCAAACGCTGGATTACGCTGGCACCGGTAGCCACTGTTGTGGGGCTGGCCTTCAAATTACATGACCCTGACGGACTTTTGGGTGATCCCAACAAGTCGGATTACGGCATCACCTGCGCATTAATTCCTGCCAGTCATCCGGGTGTGGAAATTGGCAAGCGACACAATCCCGGTGCGCCATTTATGAATGGCCCTATTTTTGGCACTGATGTGTTTATTCCTATCGACTGGATTATCGGCGGCCCGGCAATGGCCGGAAAAGGCTGGCGTATGTTGATCGAATGCCTGGGTGCCGGGCGCGGTGTTTCGTTACCGGCACTTTCTACTGCTTGCGGTGAAATGAATTATCGTCTCGTTGGTGCTTATGCGCGTATTCGCCGCCAATTCAATATGGAAGTTGGCAAGTTTGAGGGTGTGCAGGAAGCCAGTGCCAGTATTGCCGCTTCAGGATATGCTCTCGAAGCCATGCGTCAATTGGTCACCAAAGGGCTTGAATCCGGTGCTCCGTCTGTTATGACGGCCATGGCGAAATACCACGCAACCGAAATGATGCGTGAATCGGTTGAACACTCGATGGACATCGTCGGTGGCCGTGCAATTCAACAAGGCCCACGCAATTTTATTGTAGCGGCCTACCACAGCGTTCCGGTTGCAATTACCGTTGAAGGCGCAAACATACTGACACGATCACTGATGATTTTTGGTCAGGGTGCCATGCGTTGCCATCCTTATTTATTCGAAGAGATGCAAGCCTTGCAGATGGACGACAGGGCGCAAGCACTGAAAGCCTTCGACAAATTATTTACAGCCCATTTGGGGCATGTATTCAGTAATTTATTCCGCACCAAATTGCTTGGATTTTTAGGTGGACGTTTAAGCAGCGTGCCTGCCAACGCTGATGATTTCAGCAAGCGTTGGTATCAGCGAATTAATATTCTGAGTGCTGCTTTGGCTTCCATGTCGGATGTGGCATTGGGGGTGTTGGGCGGTAACCTGAAACGCCGCGAATTATTATCAGCGCGACTGGGTGATGTGCACAGTCACTTGTTTATTGCCTGCGCGATTTTAAAATTCCACTCTGCACACCCGAGAACCCGTGCAGAAGATGCACACGCAGAATATGCACTTGCGAAATCCATTTACAAAGCGCAGGAAGCCTTGCGTGATTTTGCCGAAAATTTTCCGCTCAGACGTTTGGCAAAATTATTGCAATGGTTGGCTATGCCTTGCGGAAAAATTGTCAACAAACCCGGTGATGATTTAATTCGTGAATTGGGCGATTTGATTTTGGAAGATAATCCGGTTCGTCAACATCTGGGTCAATATGTTTATGTCAATCATCAACCGGAAGATGCCACTGGGCGCGTTGAAAGTACCTATCAATTGTTACTGGCGTTGGGACCTGTATGGCAAACTTTTTCGAGAGCAAAAAGCTCAGGAAAAATTTCCGGAAAAACGATTGAAGAGCAAGTGCAGGATGCTGTGAGTAAAAATATTATCCAGCCGCAGGATGCTGCAAAAGTAATTGAGTATGATCATCGTCGATTCGATTGTTTACTGACAGATGCGTTCGATAAACTGTAATCATAAAGTTAAAAAAAGCCCGCCAATTGGCGGGCTTTTTTGATCTGGAATCTGCAAAAATAATGGGTAACTGGTTGTAAAACCATGTATTTCAAAAAAATAAAAATAGTTTTCTTGATGTTGATATGCCTGAGCTTAATCACAGTTTGGATTGCTCTTGATCGATCTAATGTTCGTCACGGCCTGCTGCCTGCTGATCAAAGCCATTTTTCCTGGCAAGCATGGGTAAACGCAGGAGCTAATCAAGGTTCTCCTGCCAAAATTGAATTGCGTGAAAGCACTTACAGTCTGAGCGTTGATTTTACATTGCCGGGCGATTCTCTTTATCCATATGCCAATCTTGGATTAACCTGGGATGAGAAATTGTCGGGGTATCTGCTGGATTGGTCTGAATATTCAACAGTCCATCTGAAAATAAAATGCCGCCCGGTTAATACATTAATATTTTTGCTTTATAGCTATGAAGAAGACATTACCCAAATTGCCGACATTACCAGTTATCGTCCGTCTGAGTCGCTTATAAGTTGCAGCGAAAATTGGCAAGAGGTCAGGCTGGAGCTCAATGCGTTAAATACCTCAAGCTGGTGGTTGGAAAGTCACCAAATGGATTTGGCAAATAAAAAAATAAGAATGGATAAGGTGCGCGGTTTTTCGATCATCAATTCATTTCATAGCCCCAAAGATGTAGTTTCCAGTGTTGCTATTGAGTCAATAACGCTCGAAGGTCGCAGTCATTTTTGGATTTACATGGCAATAGGTGTTGTCGCTGCTGTTTGGTCTGCTTTTTGTTTTTGGGCTATTCCCTTGCTGATAAACAACCGCAAGCTTTCCCTATCATCCAATCAGATGGTGATTCAGCCGGTTAACATCGAGTCGAAACATCAGCGAGAAAAAATGGCGCTTCTTGACTACCTTGCTGAAGCTTATGTAAATCCTGATTTGAGCCTTGAACATACAGCAAATTCACTCGGAATAAACAGAACAAAAATAAACCAGATACTGCGTGAATGCACAGGTATGACTTTTACGGCTTATTTGAGTAAATTGCGATTAACCGAAGCGGCCCGATTATTGGTAGAGAAAAAAATGGGTGTAGCAGAGGCGGCGTTCGCCGTTGGCTTTGGCAGCATTTCTTATTTTAATCGGATGTTCAAAAAAGAGTTCGGTTGCGCTCCTTCTGCCTACAAGCCTGACAATGACGAAGCAGATAGCTGATTTTTTTTGCAAAAAAATCTGTACTTTTTGCAACAGCACAAGATTTTTGCATTCAAGCAAGGCTTTTTCAGCGCTTCTGATTCAGCATTGCCTCGAACTTTGTTCAATCAAAATAACCATAACGTATTATCAGTTTTAGTTCGGGAACAATCATGCGCAGAAAAAACCATTTAGCGGCAATGCTATTTCTCTCAATGCTCCATCTCATTTTTGTCAGCAAGGTAATGGCTGCACCAGACCCTGATTTTCATATCTACTTGATGTTCGGACAATCCAATATGGAAGGTTCTGCTGCGATAGAGCCTCAGGATCGAATTACCAATGAGCGTGTGAAAGTCATGTCCAATTTGGACTGCAGTAATTTGGGCCGCACCTATGGCAACTGGTATACAGCTTCGCCGCCGCTCAACCGGTGTTGGAGTGGGCTTGGTCCCGGCGACTACTTTGGCAAAACCATGGCGGATGGCATGCCTGGCTCCGTCACTATAGGTTTGGTGCCAGCAGCAATTTCCGGTACGCCAATTGAGCTTTACCAAAAATCAGCTCCCATAGGGCGAAACGGTCAGGATATGCCGACACAATTTAATGGTGGCTATGCATGGTTGTTGGATATGGCGCAAAAAGCACAACAGGTTGGCGTGATTAAGGGAATTATTTTTCATCAGGGGGAAAGTGATACCGCTGACCCATTGTGGAAAAATCAGGTTAAAGAAATAGTCACCGATTTGCGTCAGGATTTGGGTATTGGCGATGTGCCTTTTCTCGCCGGAGAACTTCTCTATGCTGATTATCAATCCTGTTGCCATTGGCATAATCCGGAAATAAACAAGTTACCGGACATTTTATCCAATGCATTTGTTGTCTCGGCCATGGGTTTACCCGGTATGGACACGGCTCATTTCACATCTGAATCTTATCGCGAGCTTGGAAGGCGTTACGCGCAAATCATGCTGCAAAAGATTGATGGCAATAACTCAAACAGTAGCGGCTCATTCAGTAGTGAAAGCTCAAGCTCTGCGTCACCTTCTTCATCGTCCAGCAGCTCATCTGTGTCCAGCACTGCCTCATCGGTAGTGTCTTCATCACGGACATCTTCATCTGTGGCCAATCAATCAGGTTCGGGTGGAGGAGCATTGGATCTGATCAGTCTGTTGCTCATCTGTCTGTTGTTTTTTCCGAGGCTATTTAAAGCGGCGCAATAAGTTCTTTTTTACATAGAGTGTTGGACGACCAGGATAATTTGGTCGTCTTTTTTTAATCGGTCACACTTACAGGATCGTTCGGTTCAATTCCAATTGTTGAAAATTTAAATAATTTACCTGTGACCTGCAGTGAAAAAAATCCTTTGATCAGCATCACAGATTCCGCACTCTTTTTGACAATAAAACTTCAACTTTCTGCAGTGACGAATAATTCTGCATTCCGATAAAGCTATCTTGCGCATGCTCAGTCAAGATCGGCATGAACGCTTCGATTCACAGTTCAAATAACCATAATTACCTATCATCAGTCTCAACTCAGGAATAAACCATGCGCATAAAAAATAATGTGTTGATAAAGCTGTTTCTCTCAATTCTGTATTTGGTTGTTGTCAGTAAAGTCTCAGCTGCTCCTGATCCAAATTTTCATATCTATTTGATGTTTGGCCAATCCAATATGGAAGGTGCAGCGCCAATAGAAAATCAGGATCGAATCACTCATCCACGCGTAAAAGTGATGGCCGATTTAAATTGCAGTAATTTGGGTCGTACTTATGGCAATTGGTATACCGCTTCACCACCACTCAACCGATGTTACAGTGGCATAGGCCCGGGCGATTATTTTGGTAAAACCATGGCGGATGCTATGCCCGGTTCGGTGACCATTGGTTTGGTACCTGCTGCAGTATCCGGAACACCGATTGAGCTTTATCAAAAGTCGGCGCCAATAGGCCGCAATAATCAGAACATCCCCACCCAATTTAATGGGGGCTATGCCTGGCTGTTGGATATGGCAAGAAAAGCCCAGCAGGTTGGCGTCATCAAAGGCATTATTTTTCATCAGGGCGAAAGCGATACCAGTGATCCTTTATGGAAACATCAGGTAAAAGAAATTGTCACTGATTTACGAAATGATCTGGGAATAGGCAATGTCCCTTTTCTCGCAGGTGAACTGCTTTATGCGGACTATCAATCCTGTTGCCATTGGCACAATGCTGAAGTGAACAAACTCCCCGGATTAATCCCGAATGCGTATGTGGTATCGGCTATGGGTTTGCCGGGAATGGATATTTATCATTTCACCACCGCATCCTACCGTGAGTTCGGAAGACGTTATGCGCAAATTATGCTGGAGAAAATAGATAGAGGTGGTTCTATTAGTTCCAGCTCTTCCAGAAGTTCGAGCTCTTCCAGTCGATACAGCGTCTCAAGTTTGTCCAGAAGCTCAAGTTCGTCCAGAAGTTCAAGCATGTCGCGCTCATCAAGCTCATCCAGAAGTTCTTCAAATTCGTCTGCAGCTTCGGGTAACGGAAAATGTGTTTATTCAGTCACAAATGATTGGGGCAATGGATTTACGGCGTCTATAAAAATCACCAACACCGGATCAAGTGCGTTGAGTGGATGGAGTGTCAGTTGGAGTTATGCTGATGCCACTCGGGTAACCAATCTGTGGAATGGCGTGGTAACCGGAAGCAATCCCTATACAGTCACGCATTTGGATTGGAATAAAGCCATTCAGCCGGGTCAATCCGTTGAATTCGGATTCCAGGGTACAAAGCCAGCCGGGGCTGCCGCAGTGCCAAGGGTAACCGGAAATCTGTGTAATTAAACTATTCAATAAAACAGCTCGCCAAATAGTGGGCTGTTTTATTGCGGATTTTCGTTTTCATCTTTCGCCATTACGCAACAATTCCGGCCTTGATTTTTTGCACAATAAAGGGCCATATCAACCCGCTTGAATGCGCTCGCAAAATCTTCGCCGGGTTCTTGTTGCGCTACACCAAAACTGGCTGTCACGCTTAAAGGATTGTCTGGTTCAAATACCGTATCGTAAATAATCAATCTTAATTTTTCGGCCAATGCCAGTGAAAATTCTTTGCGTGTATTGGGCAATATCACGATAAATTCTTCACCGCCCCAACGCCCCAGATAATCTGCTTTGCGAATGCGCGTTTGCACAATCTCGCTGATCATTTGCAACACTCTGTCTCCTGTATCATGGCCGCGGCGGTCGTTGATACGTTTAAAATAATCGATATCAATCATGATCAATGAATAACGCGGTGAGTAAGAATCAAATTCTGTTGATTCAAGTTTGCTGATAATTTGATGCACGCCAAAGCGATTAAAACATTGTGTTAAAGGGTCAACAGTAGAAAGGCGCCGGAACTCATTGGATTGCTGTTCCAGTTTGGTATTTTGTAGTGCGAGTTGATAGATGCGTTGGTTATCTTCTTCTGTCTGAAGTTTTAATAATCGCAACTGATTCAGCGCATAAAAAAAGATGCCAATCAACCAAGCACAGAGAATCATTAAATACCAATTAGCTGCCGACACCCGTTCACCAACCAGTACAACCTCCTTGATATAAATTTGGTGAATACCGGCGGAATCAAAATTTTCAAAATCAAAACCAATTGCTGTGATATTTGAAATATCCAGGTGTGAATCTTCACGGGGGATGTCATATTGGCTTACCCACCAGTCTGCAACCGTAAACTCGTTGAGATTAACTGATACGGTTTTATCCAGATCTTTGGTATGTAATCGGATTGTCTGAAACTTGGCTGAGTTGGTGTCGTCTGCGCGTGTGTAACGAGGGTTGGAATTACGCAAGAAAATTCTCATCCTGTTGTTGTTACCACGGTAATCAATATTGATGAGCATTTGCTGGTAGGCCGAAAAATCCATCCCATGTTCTGTTGATTTTATGGTGAAGTTAACGCTACAGGCTTTATATTCGCTGCTTATTGGTTCCTCAATATTACAACCCCATATAAGTTTTGGCTCATCTATCCAATAACCTATAGGTTGTTGGTTTTTATTATTGGTACTCCAAAGGTAAGGAAAAAGGTCCGAATTCCCGGTCAGCTGGAGCCGCTTATCCGGCAGATAGCGATGCAACACCATGGCGACCAGTGTAAGCAGGATTGCGTAGATGAGTAACTCGTTAAATTGCTTGGCATTCATTCTTTTGGATATGCAGACAGAAGCGTCCCCGAAGTATGGTGGAAATCAGGGCTTTTTCCAGTTTTGGGGCATATTTGGCGGGGTTTATCAAATTCATGTGCCAAAGGTCACAATATAGGGATGGAGAAAATCAATGCGCTTATAAAAAAATTAACTTTGGCTATGAAAAAAACTCGCTTTACGCCCTCAATTTATTTTCGGTAAATTGAACTCCCGCATACAGGAGTAAATCTGATGACCTATGTCGTAACGGAAAATTGCATCAAATGTAAACACACCACTTGTGTGGAAGTTTGTCCTGTAGACGCTTTCAAAGAGGGGCCCAACTTTTTGGTGATTGATCCAGAACTTTGTGTTGATTGCGATCTCTGTGTGCCAGAATGTCCCGTCAGCGCCATTTATGAGGAAGATAAAGTTCCCGTAGATCAATTACATTTTATTGAACTCAATGCAGAGCTTTCCAAGTTTTGGCCGGTAATTTCCGAAGTGAAAGAAGCATTACCGGATCATGAGCAATGGGATGGGGTGTTGGGGAAGTTGGGGTATTTGGAGAGGTAGTGGAAAAATTTAGTCTGTTATTAGGCTAAATTTTTCGTACCTTTATTTTATGCTCGCTCTGTTTGATTGTTTGAGATATTCGACAATTTGGGAATACACTAAAAAGCCAAGTAATGATGCTTTTTTGTTGTATTTATCAATTGAGCTTGCTCCATGTGCAACAGAATGCCTACTAATTTGATTGTCAAAATTATCATGGCTAAATTCCTTGAAATAGCACTCTGCCAAATAACGTTTGAATTTTTCTGGTATAAAAGTGGTCAATGCAGCAATGTTTTTTAGAGTTTTTTGTGTCACATGCTGTACAAGTAATTCTGATTTTCGTCCTTGCTTGCCTGGATTGTCTTTGACAAAGTCATGCCTGATTAGAGCTTCAATCTTTGGGTATAGAATAGATACCGAACTTACAAAGTCTCCTTCTCGATGTCTCGCTACAGCTAACATTAAGAATTGATTAAAGGCAGAAAATTTTTGATCTTGATCCCATATTTCTTGTCGCTCTTCAATATACATCAAAGTATCTTTTTCAATATTTTCTAGTAGCTCATCAATTTCCCAGCCTGATTTGGCGTAACTAATAATTGATTCAATAGTTGAAATGCTCAACGCATAAAATGGAAACCAATTTTGTTTTAGTAAAGCCTCTAAAACCACATCTGATATTTTATGGAAAGTCTTAAATGTTAGGTAAGAAAAATACTTTCCTAAGACTTCCTCTACATCATATTCGATAATTTCATCAATCCCAGTTAATGGAGAAAAATCGAATACGTATACTCTGTCCCATTGAAATGACAATACACAGAAAAACGCATGGTCTTCAGGGAATTCAATACCTTTAAGCGAAATCCTTTCAAAACCTGAAAGATCATCTTTGGTCACTGCTTGTCCTGCTTCAACTTTTTTAGCTTTGACTAGGGCAATACCTTCAATATCAAATTCATTAATGTATACCTTGGCTTTCAAATCCTTAGAAATAACAACTACCATGCTTTTTATGTCACAGGGCAACATATTTGGAGCGACCATAGATAGTACGGTCTGCGGTATGCCTTCAAGGTATTTTAGGTGTATGTCGCCGTTCTCTGTCGATGTTATTCCAGATACTTGTACTTGCACTTCTTCTCCAGCCTTGGCTGATGTGACGCAATAACCGGCAAATCGTTCTTTGAGCTGAATTTCATACATGGGGCATCTCTTATTCAAATATTTTTTAAGGGTCAACAAATCTCTAACTTCGGAGTCACTCCAAAACTTTCAAACACTCCTTCACACACCCATCACAAATAAAAACATCAGAATCCGGTGCTGCAATTAATCGATTAACTTGATCGCTACGCAATTTGCAAAAGGAACATTTGGGTAACGCTTCGAGCTCTTTTTTTCGAGCGAGTTTCTTCAGGGCTTTTTCTTCTATTTGTTCAATACGTTCTCGCGTTACGTCAAATTGAAAAGCTATTTCTTGTAATGTTGGATCTGATGAAATATCAATTCCAAATCTTTTTCTAAGCGCTTCTGCTTCGCGAGTAGTTAAATTGGCTAGAACCTCTCTGGTGGCTTCTGCCTGCTTCTGTGGATCTTTATTATCGTCGTCGCTCATCATTACTCCTGTAATTATCACTTCGCACACGCGGGTCTTGACCCGCCCTACATCGGATTAAATCGAATATCTGAATTATGGTTTTGTAGGGGCAGGCCCCCGTGCCTGCCCGATGATCACCACGGTGTAGCCCATAGGTGGAATTGGGTAATTTGGCTGCAGCCGAGTATATACAAGGCCTGCAGGAAAAAGCACAGGGTCGAGGGAAACAAATTCGTGATCTATAGTTTTTATTGTTTTACAATCGCGCCTCGTCCGATGCACGTCAGCATCACCCAAGCGACACCCAGAGGCGTTCTGCCAGCAAGTGAAATTCCCCTATTGTTTATATTGTGGAGATTCCATGAAATTTCGCTTTCCTATTGTCATCATTGACGAAGATTTCCGTTCGGAAAATACCTCTGGGTTGGGCATCAGGGCTTTGGCCGATGCTATTCAAGGAGAAAATTGGGAGGTTTTGGGTGTTACCAGTTATGGTGACTTGTCCCAGTTTGCGCAGCAGCAATCACGTGCCTCGGCTTTTATTTTGTCGATAGATGATGAAGAGTTCGGCGCCGGGTCGGAAGAAGAAACTGATCATGCATTGAAATCCTTGCGCGCATTTGTGGAAGAAATTCGCTACAAAAACGCGGATATTCCGATTTATTTGTATGGCGAGACACGCACATCACGTCATATCCCCAACGATATTTTGCGTGAACTGCACGGCTTCATTCATATGTTTGAAGACACGCCGGAATTTGTGGCGCGTCATATTATTCGTGAAGCGAAATCCTATCTTGATGGATTGGCGCCGCCATTTTTCCGCGCGTTGGTGGATTACGCGCAGGATGGATCTTATTCCTGGCACTGCCCCGGTCACTCAGGTGGTGTGGCATTTTTGAAATCACCGATTGGACAAATGTTTCATCAGTTTTTTGGTGAAAATATGTTGCGTGCCGACGTGTGTAATGCGGTGGAAGAATTGGGGCAGCTGCTTGATCACACCGGGCCAATCGCTGCATCCGAACGCAATGCGGCGCGCATTTTTAATGCAGACCATTGTTACTTTGTGACCAACGGAACTTCCACATCCAACAAAATGGTGTGGCACTCAACTGTTGCGCCGGGCGATATTGTGGTGGTGGATCGCAACTGCCATAAATCGATTTTGCACTCGATTATTATGTGCGGCGCGATTCCGGTTTTTTTAATGCCAACACGAAATAATCTCGGCATTATTGGCCCTATTCCTCTGGCAGAATTTACACCTGAATCGATTGCGCGAAAAATTGAAGCCAACCCGTTTGCACGTGAAGCGAAAAATAAAAAGCCACGTATTTTAACCATCACCCAATCGACTTACGATGGTGTGGTGTATAACGTCGAAAAATTAAAAGAATTACTGGATGGAAAAATCGATACATTGCATTTCGATGAAGCCTGGTTGCCGCACGCCACATTCCATGAATTTTATAAAGATATGCACGCGATTGGTAAGGATCGTCCGCGTGCAAAAGAGTCGATGATTTTCTCAACACAATCCACACACAAACTGCTCGCCGGTTTATCGCAAGCATCACAAGTTCTTGTGCGTGAATCTGAAAAAGTTAAGTTGGATCAGGATGCATTTAACGAAGCCTATTTGATGCACACATCCACATCACCACAATATTCGATTATTGCCTCCTGTGATATTGCCGCTGCCATGATGGAAGCGCCCGGTGGCCATGCATTGGTTGAAGAATCCATTTTGGAAGCGCTTGATTTCCGTCGCGCCATGAAAAAAGTGGATGCAGAATGGGGACAGGATTGGTGGTTCCAGGTGTGGGGGCCTGATGAATTTGCTGCGGACGGTGTTGGCACACGTGATGATTGGATTTTGCGTAGCGATGACAATTGGCACGGTTTTGGTAAGCTCGCGCCGAATTTCAATATGCTGGATCCAATTAAAGCGACAATCGTCAATCCGGGTTTGTCGGTTAACGGCCAATTCGCTGAAACTGGAATTCCTGCTTCAATCGTCACCAAATATCTCGCGGAAAATGGTGTGATTATTGAAAAATGCGGGCTCTATTCTTTCTTCATTATGTTCACCATCGGTATTACCAAAGGCCGCTGGAATACCTTGTTGACCGCATTGCAACAATTCAAAGACGACTATGATAAAAACCAACCCATGTGGCGCATCATGCCGGAATTCGCACAAGCGAACCCACGTTATGAGCGTATAGGTCTGCGCGATCTGTGCCAACAAATTCACGATTTCTACAAAGCATACGACGTTGCACGTTTAACTACAGAAATGTATTTATCCGATATGCAACCTGCAATGAAACCATCTGACGCTTTTGCAAAAATGGCACACCGCGAAATCGAACGCGTGCCGTTAAACGAATTGGAAGGCCGCATCACGTCTATATTGTTAACGCCTTATCCACCAGGGATTCCACTGTTAATCCCCGGCGAACGCTTCAATAAAACCATTGTGGATTATTTGAAATTCGCCCGCGACTTCAATGAAAAATTCCCCGGCTTCGAAACCGACGTTCACGGTTTGGTGAAACGCGAAGTCGATGGAAGAAAAGATTATTTTGTGGATTGCGTGAAGCAGTAAAGAACAAAAAAGCCATCCGAGAGGATGGCTTTTTATTTGGTGCGATTTATTTTTCCTGCAAAAATTCCAATAAATCCTGATTCAATTGATCTTTGTTCGTGTCGGCCAAGCCGTGTGGAGCGCCGTTGTAAACTTTTAATTTTGCATTTTTAATTAAAGCAGCGGATGCTTTTCCTGATATGTTGATAGGTACAATTTGATCGTCATCACCATGAATAACTAATGTTGGCACATCAAATTTTTTCAAATCATCTCTGAAATCAGTAGCGGAAAAAGCGGCTATAGAATCATAAGTATTTTTTGCACCGGCTAACATGCCTTGCCGCCAAAAAGATTGAATCAATCCTGCAGAAGGTTTTGCACCGGATCGATTGAAACCAAAAAAGGGTCCTGATGCTATATCAAGATACAATTGCGAACGATTTTGTTGCGAGGCTTTACGTAATCCATCGAATACATCAAGTGGAATTCCATTTGGATTATCGGCAGTTTTCAGCATGATAGGCGGAACGGCGCTCACCAATACCGCTTTTTTCACTCGTTTGGTTCCGTGTCGCCCGATGTAACGTGAAATTTCTCCGCCACCCGTTGAAAATCCAACCAGTGTTACATTCTTAAGATTCAATGTTTTGATGAGATCTGCCAAATCATCGGCGTAATGATCCATATCATTACCATCCCAGGGCTGACTGGAGCGGCCATGACCGCGACGATCATGTGCAATCACTCGATAGCCTTTATCTGCCAGAAATTGCATTTGTGATTCCCAACTATCGGAATTTAACGGCCAGCCATGACTAAAAGTAACAACCTCTCCCTGTTTTGGCCCCCAATCTTTGTAATATATTTCTACACCATCACGGGTTGTAAATGTTTCTGCCTGACTTGCGTTTATTGGAAATAAAAAACTTAACAAAAGTGTTGAAGCGATTCGATTAAATATTTTCATATCAAAAACCTGTTTGTTAATTAAATAAAAATTTCAAAATAAAAATGATTGAAGAAAAATTAATTAGTGACGACTAATTCAACATCAACATTGCCACGAGTTGCGTTTGAATAAGGGCAGACTTGATGCGCTGCATCGACCAATTTTTGTATTTCGGTTAAGTCCAATCCTGGAATTCGTATTTCGAGTTTTACGCGTAATGCAAAACCTGTCGGTATGGGGCCTATTCCAACGTCAGCGCCGACCTGTGCAGTTGAGGGAATGGCAATGTGTTTTTTACTCGCGACATATTTCAGTGCACCTAAAAAGCAGGCGGAGTAACCAGCGGCGAAAAGTTGTTCCGGGTTGGTGCCTGAACCGCCAGCGCCACCCAGTTCTTTGGGGGTTGATAGACGAACCGATAATGCGTTGTCATCTGATAGAGAGAGGCCTTCACGACCACCAGTGGAAATGACTTTCGCGGTATAGAGAATTTGTTCGGGTTTCATAATCCTGCTCCTGATTAACGATTGATTTGTGTCTGTTGACGAGGAGCATTATCTGGAAATGCATGATACGAAATGATACAGTTCATCCTAAATTTTTGACAATTCGTATGGTTTTTTATGGTTGATCGCCTGGCTTCACTTCTGGAACACTTCAGTATCAGTGCCCATACATTTCAAACTGGCCCTTTGTGCGGGATCAATAGTCTCGATGGAAAAGAACCCTACGGGCAGCTGCATTTATTGCGGCAGGGGCAGGCAGCTGTCTGGCACGGCGGGGTCAAAGTTTTTTCCCTTTCCGAGCCAACCCTGCTTTTTTATCCACGACCTTTTGCGCACAGGTTTGTGACCGATTCGGATCGCGGTGCGGATTTTGTTTGTGCACATGTGTTGTTTGAGGGCGCTGCTGCAAATCCCCTCGCGAATGCCTTGCCGCAGGTCGTTTGCATACCATTGGCACAATTGCCGGATAGCGTGTCCGTATTAACATTAATATTTGCAGAAGCAGAGGCCAGTAATTGTGGTCGGCAAGCATTGCTCAATCGCATGTTTGAAGTCTTGTTAATACAACTCTTACGGCAACTGATGGAAGCTGGCAGTACGTCAATTGGATTACTTGCTGGCTTGGCGCATACACAACTACGTCGCGCCATAGTCGCTATGCACGAGAATCCAGAAAAAGAATGGTCAGTGGAAAGTCTCGCTGAAATTGCGGGAATGTCGCGCAGTGTTTTTTCAAATCAATTTCGCGAATCGGTTGGCGACACCCCTGCAAATTATTTACAACGCTGGCGAATCGGACTGGTACAAAAGTGGTTAATCAAAGGTCAGCCACTTAAATTAATTGCTGAAGAAGCCGGTTATGGTAGTGAATCCTCTCTTTCGCGCGCTTTTAAATCGCAATGCGGCGTTTCACCGAAAGAATGGTTAAAACAAAAAATGGTGAAAACAATTGAATGATTTTAATAATGGATTTTCTATTGCAAAAGATTTCATATCAACAGAATGGATCAATCGTATTCTGCATGATATTAAACAAACTGCTCTTGATATTGATGTAACCGGCATTCGCCAGATCGATAAAAAATTAAATTCGGTTTCTACCTATCTTGCCAGTGCTGAATTTTTAACAAGTGCACAATCCTATTTAACTCTTCAGCATAAATTGGTCAGAACAATTCTGTTTAATAAAACATCTGAATCCAACTGGTATGTCACTTGGCATCAAGACAGAATAGTTTCTGTTGCAGAAAAATTTGATGATCCCGAGTGGAAAAACTGGAGTGTTAAAGAAGGTGCGTTACATGTGCAACCACCGTTAGCTGTATTGGAAACAATGGTGACTATTCGTATTCATCTGGATGATTCCACACAAGAAAATGGTTGTTTGAAAGTCATTCCGGGTAGTCACCGATATGGATTGTTATCACAAGATCAAATAACTGAAATTGTTTCGCGGGACACTCCTGTTTCTTGCGAAGCAAAAGCCGGTGATGCTTTGATTATGCGACCGCACCTGCTCCATGCGTCCAGCAAAAGTATCAAGCCATCTCAGCGCCGGGTTTTGCATTTGGAGTTTAGTGATTGGGTCTCGTATCGCGCCACATAAATTTTATATGGCGCAAATAAACCAATTGCGCCTGATTCACATCCTGATTTATTGCAGAACAATCTCTGATTACCTCCTGATCAATAACAACTGCCTGATAATTAAAAGACACATATATAGTGTGTCTATTGGCGCGAAAAATGGTGTGTGACAAGCTTGCGCATCAATTGATAATGCTGAAGTGAGAAATAATTACGACGACATAAATATTTTTTGAATGCATATCATTCAATTTGATTAAAAAATATGAAGCGATAGTAATTGTTTTTGTGCAGTAATTGGCATTTATCAATATTAAACAAGGTTTCTGTTGGTGCATTTTCACTGCAAACAACAAATTTTGTTAATATAAATCTGCAAAAAAAATTAATTTGTCATCTAAATCAATTAATAAATTATTAATTGATACCTGTCTAACATTATGAAATTCATTGAAAAGAAATAAATGAACTAAATAATTGCACGGGGTTCTAAATGTGTGCAGTTTATTTTATCTCCACATCTTTTAAAAAGCTTAATGCTGACACCGTTATCATCAAAAAATTATTTCAATTTAATAAAATTTAAATTTGTGACATAAATTTAAATTCCATTCAGCTAAATAGAGCATTATGCTGGTACCCGGGATAGATTTATCGAGTCAACCTATTTATCAGTTCTTATTTCAATGAATATATCGGTCAATTTTACAGAGAAGAGCTTATATGTTTGACAATCCTACGCCTAAATCTATTGCAGATTTACAGTTCATCAATTCCAATCAGGCACCCGCTATTCGGCTTCAGCATTCAACAATTCTCGCGTTTTCGCGCATTGTTGACATGATAATCATTCCATTATGTTTGTGGATTTCCAATCAATATTTTGGGCAGGCCTGGAATAATTCTGAATCTTTTATAGCAGCACTGGCGGTGTTGCTGTTCGTGATATTTGCTGAAGCGCACGAAATTTATTATTTATGGAAGGGCTACAGTACAACCGGATTATTGGTGCGCATACTCATAGCCTGGTGTTTTAGCGGTGTGTTACTGATTATTTTTCTGTTGATGTTTTTTGATTTGCAATCGATACACGCTACAGGTTTTGCTGTTTGGTTGTTCCTCACGCCAGCGACAATAGTTTGTTTTCATGCCGGACGCAGGAAACTGTTGGCACAATTGCGACGCAAATCAAAAGTGCTAAGAAGAATAGCGATTATAGGTGCCAATGATCTTGCCGGGCGACTGACCAAAAGTTTCGACAGCATGCCTTGGTTCGGTTATCGGTTGGTGGGTGTTTATGATGATCGTTACCAATTGCGTCAGGAAAATACTGCTGCGGAATCTTCTATTAAACGAACAGAAAATTCGGATTTGGAAAAACTTTATCAGGACGCTCGCGATGGCAAAATGGATATAGTGTTTATCACTTTGCCCTTGCGTGCAGAAATACGCACCAAAGCGATTGTCGAAAAACTTTCAGACACTACGGTTTCGGCTTACATAGTGCCGGATGTATTTAATTTTGATTTATTGCATTCACGTTTAACCTGTTTTCAGGGGATTCCAGCGTTAAGTATTTATGATTCACCCTTGGTGGATTATGGCTGGTTAAAAAGATTGGAAGATATTGTATTGAGTTCGGGACTTTTGGTTTTATTTTCATTGCCTATGTTGTTAATTGCACTGGGCATAAAGTTGACATCCAAAGGGCCGGTATTTTTTAAACAAACCCGATACGGTATGGGCGGTGAAAAAATCAAGGTTTGGAAATTTCGTTCAATGACGGTGATGGAAGATGGCGCCAAAGTTGATCAAACGCAACGGCACGACCCTCGTGTTACACCCTTCGGGGGTTTTTTGCGCAGAACATCATTGGATGAATTGCCACAGTTATTCAACGTACTCTCGGGCAGCATGTCGTTGGTGGGGCCAAGACCTCACGCGGTTTCGCACAATGAACATTATCGTGGTTTGATCAAAGGCTACATGCTTCGTCATAAAGTGAAGCCTGGAATTACCGGATTGGCACAAGTAAGTGGCTTTCGTGGAGAAACAGAAACCGTAGACAAAATGGCAGGTCGAGTCACTTGCGATTTGCAATACATCAGTAATTGGTCATTGTTTCTGGATTTGAAAATTCTTTGGCGAACGATATTTAAAGGTTTTATAAGCGAGCAGGCTTATTAAATCGGAGTAGATGTAACATGAAAGTAGCATTGGTACACGACTGGTTAATTGATCGTGGCGGTGCAGAGGGTGTGTTGAAAGTATTACTTTCAATTTATCCCGATGCGGATGTATTGACATTGGTTTGTGGAATGAACAAGGAGCAATTGGCTGCTTTGGGTATTCACAAACCGGTTAACACTTCTTTTATTCAGCGATTACCTTTTGCGATAAAAAAATATCGACATTATTTGCCCTTGATGCCGCTGGCAATCCAGCAATTTGAATTGCAGGGCTACGATTTGATTATCAGTAGCAGTTTTTGTGTTGCCAAGGGCGTGATTACGGGCCCCGATCAACTGCATGTTTGTTATTGCCATTCACCCGTTCGATATGCCTGGGATTTGCAAGCGCAATATTTAAAAGAATCCGGATGTGAAAAAGGCGTGAAGTCATGGTTGATTCGTTATTTTCTGAATGGTTTGCGTGATTTTGATGCGCGCAGCTCACTGGCCGTGGATAAATTTATTGCCAACTCCACATTTATCCGCCGTCGGATTCAAAAATGTTATCGACGTGAATCAGTCGTCATATACCCACCGGTAGAAACCACGGAATTTACCTTGCATCCACAAAAGGAAGATTACTATTTGGTTTGTAGTCGTCTGGTGCAATATAAAAAAGTGGGACTGATAATTGATGCATTTAATCGAATGCCGGATAAAAAATTATTGGTACTTGGGGGCGGCCCTGACTATGAACAATTGGCAAAAAAAGCGGGAGACAATATTCGTTTGATGGGTTATGTGTCGCGCGAAATACTGATTGAAAAAATGCAAAAAGCCAAAGCATTTATTCACGCAGCAGAGGAAGATTTTGGTATAGCCCCGGTTGAAGCTCAGGCCTGCGGAACCCCGGTAATTGGATTTGGTAAAGGCGGATTGCTGGATACTGTTGCTGAAGGTAAAACCGGAATTTATTTTGATCAGCAAACACCTGAATCAGTTTGTGCCGCCATTCATCGCTTTGAAAAAACCCAACTCTTGAGTGCACAGGAAATTGCCAGTTTTGCATCTTCGTTTAGTGAAGAAAGATTCAAAACCGATTTTATTGGTGCAGTCGAGCAATGGCTCAATGAACACCGCAAATCCTGTGCAAGCAAAGCAGCAGAACTCTTGACCCGATTACAAGTCGAGAATCTGGTTAAAACAGATTAACTCCGGATAATGTATGCAAAAAATTCGATCACATCAGAATGCAGTCACAATGGTTTTGATCAAAACGACATTGATGCTTTTTCTCATAGGTCTTGCTTCCTGTTCGCAAATGCCAACCAGTGGTCCCTACAGTGGTGATATTGGCAAGTCATCACAGCTGCGCATCAGTGACGCCGATATTCAATGGGTGGATACAGAACAAAATTCACAGTATCTGGTGGTGGATATCAAGCCTCGGGTGACCGCACATTTATTGCAACGGGCAACAGCGCCGCGACAAATTGCCTGGCCGCTTAATGAAACCAAAATGCCGGTTACCATTAATATTGGCGACACTTTGCAAATTACGGTGTTTGAAGCGCAATCCGGTGGTTTGTTTATTCCCAAAGAAGCAGGGGTGCGCGCGGGTAATTTTGTGAGCATTCCATCGCAGCTGGTGGATTACACCGGAAAAATCAGCGTTCCTTTTGCGGGTGAAATTACCGTACTCAATCGTACACCCGCTGCTGTGGGTGAAGAAATTACGCAAAAATTAATCAAGCGCGCGATAGAGCCGCAAGTGGTGGTGTCGATTGTCGGGCGTAGCAATTCGGCGGTCACGATTCTGGGTGATGTTAAACAAAATTCGCGCATGGCGTTAAATCTGGATGGAGACCGAATTCTCGATGCCGTTGCACGTGCTGGCGGCTTGAGTTATCCGGATTTTCAAACCTATCTGGCGTTGCGTCGTGCAGGTAAAGAATGGGTGATTCGCTTTGATGATTTGGCTCGCACGCCGGATAAGAATATTTATTTACGATCACAAGATACGCTTTATTTATATCGTGAACCTGATCGTTATCAGGTTTATGGCGCTGCAGGTATTAATAGCAGTTTTGATTTTACCAATCGCCAAATGTCTCTTTCCGATGCATTGGGCAGTGCGGGTGGTTTGGATCAGTCATTGGCTGATCCGGAAGAAATTTATTTATTTCGCTATGAATCCTCGCAATCCCTGAAATCGATGGTGAACAACACCGACATGCAGTCACGAATTCCCGACACTGAGCGATTGCCGGTTATTTACAAATTGAATCTGCGCGAAGCAGAAGGTTTTTTTCTGGCAAGAAATTTTCCGTTACAAAATCGCGATATTCTTTATCTGGCTAATGCAGAAAGCGTTGAATTTTTACGATTCCTGAATTTGCTGGATGCCAGTGCAGTGACCACCATCAATATTAAAGAGGCAGGTGAGCTCAACGATTGATGAGCCTGAAATATATGTCTATTGAAAACACCATAGATTTTCGAATATTCATCGCTATTTTACGTCGGCGATTGCTATTGATTGCGATTTGTTTTTTGCTGGTGATGGGCAGTGCTGTCACTGCAATCAGTTTTATCAAAGATGAATTTACCGCTGAAGCCAGAGTGTTGCTGGATAAAAAATTATCGGGAGGCGCAGTATTGGAGCTGTCGCAGGTGCCGCAATTAGGGTTGGATAAGTCGGCAATTGAAAGTGAAATTGAAATTTTACATTCGCAAACGGTAATGGATACCGTGATTGAGTTACTGGCAGCTACACCATTGTCAGAAAACATTGGCGTAAAATCACAACCGGCATCAGGTGTTGATGAATTTATGCAGAAATACCGGGAAGGTTTGCAAACGATTACGCAAAAAGAATCCAAAGCACTTTTTTTCAAGGAGCAAGTTTCAGAAATTGAAACAGGTTTTGAGCAATACCAGGCGCTGTTAAGAGGTTTGGCGGTAACGCGAGTGGGCGACTCCTATGTATTGCGCATCAGCTATACCGCTGAATCACCTGAGCTTGCGGCGCGAATGGCGAATGCCTTTGCCAATGCGTATATAAAAGAACAGCGGCGGATGTTGGCATTAAAATCGGATCAAACCCTGACCTGGTTTCAAAGCAAATTGGATGAGCTGAAAAAAATGGCGCAACAGGCGGATAAATCAGTGGCTGATTTTCGTCTGCGATATAACACCCAGAATGGTTCCGGCACCACCTTGAATCAATTGAATGTGTTGGTAAAAGAATCGGAAACCTATCACCAGATACTCGATGACTATCTTGACCGTTACCAGACAATGAATCAGGAAAGTTCATTTCCTGTCAGTGAATCCCGGGTTATTTCCGAGGCGCTTCCGCCACCGGAAAGAAGCCATCCCAAAACGCCAATTTTATTGGGCGTATCAGCAATTGTTGCATTGGGTCTTGGTGTAATTCTGGCTTTATTTATTGATCTTAATGAAAAATCAGTGCGCAGGGCCGGGCAATTGCGCAAAGAACTGGCTTTGCCTTTTATAGGATTTGTTCCGTTGCTGAGGTTCTGGCAAAAAATAAAAACACAGCCGGTTAATATCATTGATGGAAAATCAGCTGTTAATCAACAACAGTTGTATGCGTTGCAAAATCCACAAAGTGATTATGCGATTGCCGTGCGGGGTATGGCGGCGCATCTGTCGCAATTGGATGGCAAACCCGGTATGCGTCTGGGTATGACCAACATGGATTCATCATCGGCGAGTGCAAGATTGATGTACAACTTGTCGGAATATCTGGCAATGGGAAAAGCCAATTGTATTTATCTGGATACCAATTTTGTTTATGGCAATGGCGATAAACACAGTAAGGGTTGGGTTAATTTGATGGCAGGGGAAGTAAAACTGGAAGATGTTTTATTAAAAAGTCCGCATTCAAATTTGCATATATTACCGGCAGGTTAT
Source organism: uncultured Cellvibrio sp. (assembly GCA_965650675.1). Lineage (GTDB taxonomy): Bacteria > Pseudomonadota > Gammaproteobacteria > Pseudomonadales > Cellvibrionaceae > Cellvibrio. Next base: position 9,944 of record CBFGPN010000011.1, on the reverse strand, counting down.
GCGCGTGATATTCAGGTGGTCAGCAGCCTTTCTTCCGATGCAATCAAAAGTTTTTTCCAACAACTATCCAGCCACTATGATCGAATTCTGGTGAACTTGCCGGATCTGAAAAAATCAGCCGACTTGCAAAATATTACTCCACACCTTGATGCTTGTTTTATTAATTTGAAATGGGGTAAATCAACAGTTCAATCAACACAATTTTATTTGCATAAATCTGCTATAGCACCCAATAAAATTTTGGGCACTCTTTTGTCCGATACACACATCGGCAAGTTAAAGCGTCATTATGGTTATGACGCCTGAGGTATTTATCAAATGAATCGTCAGTATCTGGCTTATGATCGAATAAAATCAGGTTTGCAGATTAACCCGGCACTGTTGCCCTGGGTTTTGATGTCAATGCGCGGGGTTACTTTACTCGTAAAATTTATTTCTACGCTGTTCGTTGCCAAATATTTGGGCCTGAATGCCTTGGGGATTTATGGTTTGATAGCGGCTGCAGGAATATTGGCACCTGCAATACTGGGCCTTGGTGTTATGCCGTCCATATCGCGTGCAGCAGTGAAACAACCTATTGGCGATACCAAAAATGAATTGGTTCGTTATTTTATTTATCTCTCGATTATTTATGCGATTGCTGCAGCAGGTGTTGCTATTTATTGTGCGATAAAAGGTGAGTGGTTATTGGCTTGTTTGATATTGCTGGTGATTTTTTTCGAGCATATCAACAGCGAGTGCTATCAATTAATGATTAATCTCTCGCGGCCGTTGCTTGCCGATAGTCTGCATTTTATGCGCAGTGCTTCCTGGCTGCTGATTTATATGTTTGCGGCGAGTGTGATTGTGTCATGGCGAAACATGGAAGCATTATTGATTGCATGGATCATGGGTTCAGGCTTGAGCGCAATAATTTATATCTGTGTTTTTGCGCGTATATCATCAACACCGGAAACATTAAAAACCACGCTATGGAATTGGTTGGGGTTGCGCAGTAAACAGGCATCCGGACTTTATTTAAATGGTGTTGCTACAACAGGTGCAAGTTACAGCGACAGGTACATCATAGGTGCATTTCTCAATCTGGAGTTAACCGGCGTCTATTTATTTTTTTGGCAAATACAAAGTGCCCTGAGTAATTTGATCTATACCGGATTGATTCAGGTAGCCCGCCCGGGATTGGTTAAAAATTTTGATCAGCTCCAACCTGATTGGCAAATAGTCTGGAATCTGTTGCGTAATACCAGCATCGCTGCCATCGGTTTTTCAATCATCGCCCTGATAGTCATTGCGCTGGCATTACCCTATTTGAATATGCCATTGGTGAGCGATTATTACAGTCTGTTCGCTCTGGTATTAATTGCATTTATTTTTAATGTAATAGCGGAAGCCCAGGTTCTGGTTTTTTACAGTCAATATAAAGATCAGCAGGTGCTGCTGATTACGCTGCTGGTATTTGCGATCAATATTTCAATATGTTTGATCGGTGTTCCTTTATGGGGATTGTGGGGGGCAGCGATTGCAGCAATATCCAGTGCGTTAACGCGCTTGTGTTTACAGGCATGGTTCATCTCAAAGTATCGTTTAAGTCATGGGTCATAGATGAATAAATTGATTGATCTTGGTTGTATGCTGTTGATGCTATTACCCAATCCACTGAAGCGATGGGTAATGAATTGTTTTTGTGGCTGCAGTATTCATTCGACAGCAACGATAGGGTTTTCATTTATTCGCGTGCGCAAATTAATACTCGGCGAAGGCGCACAGATAAAACATTTCAATATCATCAGAAATCTGGAATTGTTTGAATTAAAAGAAAAAGCATTGGTGGGTAATTTCAATCAATTTACGGCAATTCCTCTGGGTTCAACTCTACATTTTGCCGATGAAGAAAATCGATATCCGTCATTGGTATTGGGTGCACACAGTGCGATTGTCAGTCGTCATTATTTTGATTGTAATAATGCCATTCACATAGGACACCATACTATTATTGCCGGTCGTGACACGCTTTTTTATACGCACGGTATCAATGTCAATCGTAATCGTCAGGAAACACATCCGATTCAAATCGGCAGCTATTCGATGATAGGTGCTGCTGCTGTTATTTTGAAAGGATCGGTGTTGCCTGATTATTCTGTACTCGCAGCAAATTCAACATTGAGTAAAGCACATACAGAAATTTATACGCTTTATTCAGGCGTACCGGCAATTCCTGTTAAACGTCTTGATGAATCAGCAAAATATTTTCATCGGGAGGAGGGATTTGTACCATGAGCTTGCAATATCTCAATAATTTCAGAGGCATTGCCATACTGCTGATAGTGTTTGGTCATGCAGTGTCGGCTTTACCTGAACCTCATTCGCCCTTCCTGTCCGCATTAATGCCGCTTTTTAGTAATGGCACCTTATTATTTGTGTTGGTTGCAGGACAATTTTTTGTGGCTTTATCAGAAAATTACTCCTATAAAAATTTTTTAAAAAATAAAGTGATGCTGGTTGTCTTGCCTTATTTAATATTGTCGCTACCGGCAGCGCTGATTTATTTATTGAAATTAAAGACCTATCACGATTGGATGGACATGGAATGGTTTAATTCATTGAATCCATTGGTGGCCTATTGCTACCTGTTTATTACAGGCGCGCACCTTGGCCCACTTTGGTTTGTGCCCATGATATTACTCTATTATCTTTGTAGCCCCTTGTGGTTTTTTTTATTGCGCAAAGATTTTTTGTTGCCGGTGTTTTTATTAAGTTTGGCATTGGCAATTTATTTGGGAAGGCCTGAAGGTAATTCCAACTCCTTGCAATCGGCGCTATATTTTTTGCCGGCTTATTTATTGGGAATGTATTTGGGCAAGCGTACCGCTATGCTTAATTTCTTGATGCCATATGCTGTCTGGGGTTTTGTTATTTGTGTATTGGTCTTGATTGATTATGGCCAATCAATATTTTCCGATACCCGATGGGATTTGCTGCTCAAACTGGCCGCCACCTGTTTTTTAATTGCACTCTGTCAAGCCAAACTTAACTTCAAAATAAAATGGCTGGATTTGTTTGCCCGTCTCAGTTTTTATTTGTTCTTTGTTCACGGATATGTGATTGGCGCTTTCAGAATTTATTTGCGACATTCGGAACATCATTACATGGGTATAGGCGCTGCATTGGGGATATTTATTACAACCCTGATTTTGTGTCTGATGGCTTATATCCTTTTCAAATGGTTATTTCAAAACCACAGTAAATTTATTCTGGGAGCCTGATCATGCAAAAAATGATTACCTGGGTAGATAATCTGAAAGCAATTTGTATTTTTTTAGTGGTGTATGGACACTTCTCTGCGCTGGTACCGGAATTAAAAGCCATTATTTATTCGATGCATTTACCGGCATTTTTGCTGATTACGGGCTATCTCGGTTTATATAGTTTGCAGCAACCTACGGCGCAACGACTAATAAAAGGCCAGTTGTTTTATTATCTGGTTCTCTATGTTTTGTTTACTCTGGCGTCGAGCATTATCTGGTATGTGCTGGAAGCGCGCGATCAGCCCGTCAATCAACTATTAAAACCTTTGACAGCCAGTTTGTGGGGCTTGCATGGCCCATCACTGGAGTTGATACACAATAATGATCCACTGTGGTATTTCCCTTTTTTAATATCCTCGTTATTGCTGGCGTTTGTTTTTATTCATATTCCGTTGATGTGGAAATGTTTGTTGGCAATAGCCGTTGTTGTAGGTTATCAGTGGAATTATTTACAGCCTTCTGCCTGGTCATTGGATTTGGCGCCTATAGGGGCGTTGTTTATTTTGTTGGGGGCTGGCCTGCGTATGTTGGAAAATGAAAAACCATTTCTATTCCAAAAATTGCATCATCCCTTATCCATTGCAGCCTTGTTAATGGTTTGGCTATTGCTGGTTTGGATCAATGGACAAATTAATCTCAATAGTCGCGAGTGGGGTATATCCAAAGTACTTTTTATTGTTGCTGCAATTGCGGGCACAGGATTTTTGATCGGGCTCTGCCATAAAATTCCATCGTCATTCATCGCACGTGGATTATCCCGGCACACACTTATTATTTTTTGTACACATATCTATTTTATAAAAGCACTGAATAATCCGATTGCACAATTACCGGAGGCTATCAAAGCATGGGCGGTATTGGCAGCTGCTATAGCAATAACGCTGTTGTGTTGGGGTATTTCTCTTTTGGCTCAGCCGTTGCTCACACGCTGGTTGAAATCAAAGCCAACGCTTGAACTGGTTATGCAAAAAAGGAGTTAATAATGTTCTTTCAGCAATTGGATAAATTTGGCGATAAACCGGCGCTCATAGATGCAGAAAGCGGTATATCTATCAGTTACCGCGATCTGGAAAATGCTATTCAACAAAGGTGCAAACAATTTGCATCGACAAGGCAATTGGTTTTTATCGAAGCAACCAATAGTATTCCGGGATTAGTCACTTATCTGGCTTGTCTACGTTTGCAATATGTTGTCTATTTGCTGGAAACATTGGAGGACGAAAAAACACAAGCCTTGATTGATACTTACAAACCGAATTTTTTGATTAAAGCCAATCAGGAAATTAAATGGATCAATCAACATCCTTGCGATCTGCATCCGGATTTATTGTTGTTACTATCAACATCCGGTTCTACAGGAACCCCTAAATTTGTAAAACTCTCAGCAAATAATATTCAATCCAATGCCGAATCCATTGCTGAATATTTATTACTGGATGCCAACGAGCGTGCATATGCGCATTTAAAACCTTTTTATTCTTACGGCTTGTCTGTTATTCATTCACATTTAATTGTGGGTGCTGCATTGATACTCACCTCGCGCAGTATTACCGAGCCGGAATTTCTACAACAAATAAAACAATATCAGGCAACCAGTTTTGCAGGAGTCCCTTATACATTTGAATCATTATTGCGATTGAAGTTTGATATCACCGAATATCCGCAATTGCGCTATATGACACAAGCAGGCGGAAAACTGGTATCACATCTGGTTGTCGATTACGCAAAACGTTGTGCGCTTGCAAACAAACGATTTATCGTGATGTATGGGCAGACGGAAGCCGCGCCACGCATTTCTTATTTGCCTGCTGAATTTGCCGAAATTTATCCGGAGTCTATCGGTAAAGCTATTCCTGGTGGAGAGCTGTTCCTGGTCGATGAAAATAAAAATCCCATAACCGAAATCGATAAAAACGGCGAGCTGGCTTATCGTGGTCCCAATGTCATGATGGGCTATGCATCATCACCGGAACAATTGGCAAGCGATGAAACACCGGATTGTTTATACACGGGTGATATTGCGTGCAGAAATGCGGATGGATTGTTTTATATAGTAGGCAGGACAAGTCGTTTTGTAAAAATGTTTGGTTTGAGAATTAACCTTGATCAAATCCAGACAGATTTAAAACGCTATTATGCCAATGTCGCAGTGACTGGAAATGATCAGCGAATTTTAATTGTGTTGTCGCAGGAAGATGCGACCAATACATCAGGATTAATCACGCAATTGGTGCAGCGATATCATCTGCCGGAAATATGTTTCAGGCTAAGTATTTATCCGCAAATTCCCTTGTTGCCGAGCGGTAAATACGATTACAAAAAAATGCTGGCTGATATGAACAAGCCGCAAGCCGATGTTCATTGGTTTACCCGATTTACCCGAAAAGTATCTGATCTCCTGGAATTAAATGATCGTCAGTGGTTATCCATCAGTGATCTTTATCGCACGGTATTGTCCTTTCCTGATATTGGCGAAGAAGATTCATTCGATTCATTGGAAGTAGATTCCTTGTCATATGTAACCCTTGCTATTGAAATGGAAGCAGCATTACATGATGCGCTGCCAGCGGATTGGAGAAGTTTGCCTTTATCAAAATTGGATGCGCTTTATTTAAGCCGACGTGTTGCTGCATAAAATGCGGTTTATTCTTTGTCTGTCTTGGATCAATGATTATGTCGAAAATATTATTTTTAACTCATGTAGGTGATCCCGGTGGCGCGGAATTTAAAATGATGGATCTGTGCGCTGATCTTGGTGATAAGGCGGAAGTTCTGCATTTTCAGGACGGTAGTTTGCCAGCACATTTGGCGCAAAAAAATATTGCCCATAAATTGCTGCCCTTGCCTGCTTCATTGGCAGGTTTCAAGCGTGAACAAGCGCTTGCCAAGGCATTTCCGCTTTTGTTTGAATCATTTGGTTTTTTGCGAAAACTCTATTCCGCGACTCGCGGTTACACGGCGTATGTGTGTATGTCGCAAAAAGCGTTTGTACTGCTGTCTTTGTTAAAACCTTTTCATCGCAAACCGATCATCTGGTTTATGAATGATTTACTTTCTCCAGATCATTTCAGCCCTTCATTAATTTCTATTTTAACCAGACTGGCCAAATTTTCTGCCAATCATCTGATACTCAACAGTCAGGCATCTTACGATGCATGGCTTAAAGCCGGTGGTGTTAACCGCAATCTTGAAATTATTTATCCCGGAACTGATTTCGGCTTTATTGAAAAGCGAATTCGCAATCAGCAAAAAATCACCGAATTAAAAGAAAAGCTGCAGGCACAAAAGAAAATTGTTGTTGGGCTTTTTGGTCGTATCACACCCTGGAAGGGTCAGGAAATTTTTCTGGAAGCCATCAGTAAAATTCCCAATGTGCACGGTTTGATCGTGGGCGAAGCGTTTTTTGGAGAAGAAAATTATCAACACTATTTGCAGGAATTAACGCGTCGATTGCAAATCGAATCGAATGTGACTTTCACCGGCCATTCTGATCAGGTGCCTGAATGGATGGCGGTTTGTGACATAGTAGTTCATTGCTCCACTGCCCCTGAACCTTTTGGTCTGGTGATTGTTGAAGGCATGGCGGCGCATAAACCGGTGATTGCCAGTGATGGTGGCGGCGCACAGGAAATTGTGATGGATAAAGTAACGGGCCAATTAACGCCAATGAAAGATGCAGATGCATTGGCCACCGCGATTAACCGTTACATCGAAAATCCGGTCTGGGCCAAAGAATTGGCTACTAACGGTTATCTTCGCAGTAAAGAACTTTTTTCAACCCAGGCAATGCTTGATAAATTTCGCAGCATATTGGCACTGCACAGTATACAGAGTTCCTGATGACAGGTTTTTTTGCCAACAATCTGGATAGCCTGTTTCGTCGCTCTTTCTTCGAGCGCATTGTTATTTATTGTTTTCTGTCTGAATTAATCGTCAAAATTATTTTTGAACTCATGCTCGGGCAATGGTGGTTTTCCCTGACGCCATTAAAACAAATATTTTTGTATGCATTGTTGTTAATGGATTATGCCGTTAATTTTAGAAAAGTGATGGCTATACGTTTTTGGGGAAACCCGGTGTTTTATTTCATGCTGGTTGTTTTTGTCATGGTCATACAAGGAACCTTTGTAGGGCTATACAATCACAATGCACCGTTTGAAATTTTTAATGATTCAGTACCGTTGTTGTTGATGGCGATGAATAGTTTGCGCATGCAATCGCCGGTCGAATCCAAATTGCCTGTGAATTTCGGATTTTTAATCCGCTTCTGTTCCTGGATGTCACTGCTGATTTGTTGTTTCGGCTATCTTGCAAAATCATCCGGCTTACCTTCAACATCCGCTATCTCGGGTGTTATTTCCGGTATTTACTATGCGCTATTCATTGCTGCATTACTAACAGGTTACCGATTAAATCTGTTTCATGTCATCTGTTTTTTTATCGTTGCCGGTTTTTCTGCCGATGATTTTAATCGAACAACACTGGCATTTTTCATGTTCTCCGGATTGATTCTGTTTTTGAAATACAGTGTATTCAACCCTGCCCGCGCAATATTATTTTTTATGGCGATGACATTACTCGGATTCGCATTGTGGAATTTTCTTCCGGACGATTCCAAAACCAAACAACGTTTTACCGATTTGGCCCAAGTATCATCAGAAAGTAGAACGGGCTCAGTAGGCGAACGTATGAGTGAATGGGTCAGCATTCAGGAAAAAGTTGCCCAAGGTGGAACCAGCGCTCGCTGGATAGGTTTGGGGCACGGTGCATTGTATGACGTGCGTTACACATTTCGCGTTATCAAAGATTACGGCTTCGCTCATTTCGCATGGGCCTTATTTTATTTTCGTTATGGCCTGTCGGGATACGTTTACCTCGGCATTCTAACCTTCATGCTCATCTGGCAAACCTACCGTTGCTGGAGTTTTAAATCACCGCTACAAATGACAGTTTCACTTTTGGGTTTAATGTCCATTCTCTATCTGGCCACTTACGTTAATTTTGTTATTCTTTGCATGGGTTTGCAGTTTTTGGTGTTTGGGAAAATGAATGCTGCAAATGAAAATAAGACTAGCCATTCGGAGAATTCTATAGAATCTACATTACATAAAACCTAATAGCAGTGAGCAATACTATTCAATGTTTAGTTTGCATCTAGGCTCGGTAATTTTGCTTTTAATTTACCAAATACTTGGTTTTATTTTTTAAATAGAGAAACAATGCTAATAAGTATTAAAATTCCAATTCCAGCGGGTACCGTGAATATACTGAGCCAGATTACAGGTATCATATTACTGATAATGGAGTCAGCTGATTCGAAATAGCAATTACTCACGGTTCCTTCCATGCCCGATTGACATCCCAGTAGAAAACTTAATGCGCCGGCCACACATGTGATAATGATAGGCAAAAATGTGATTAACAGTAGTATATTAATCCCGGCGCCTCCACGATTAGTTTTGATTTCACTTAATTTCCTTACTTGATTACTCACTAAATTCCCCTTGTCAGAAATGCAACTTAAACGCTATCCAGTTGATTCAAAAATTTCGGGCTAATACCTTAATCTTTAATCAACCGACTCTTTAGTGATTGGTGGCATTAACTTATTAGCTTCGATAGATTCTAAAATTAGTTTTCTACGTCTAAACCAGAAAATAATTGCACCCAATGGTATGGAAGCTGATAGAACCCATGGGGCGTTGGGGCTAGCTGCAGTCGCAGAAGCACCGAAGAGCTGAATGCTTAGAACTTGTATTGCGTACACTCCATTTGTCCAGTTAATTTTTATACCTCCTACACCTAATAAAACAAAAATAGCCCATAACCATTTTTTTTGCTGTATTGGAGTTCTTATGCATACAACTAGAGTAAATAGAATAAATGTAGGAACTACAATAGCAAAAAACAAAACTATGTATTGCAACGGACTTTTTGAAAATAATTTAAACGCATTTATCTCTTTCTGTGATGCTTCGGTTTGGTAAACATTTAGGCCAATCACCTCATATCCCCGATCTACTTTTCGGATTGCTGCATTAGCTACATTCCAGCCTGATTCAAATTCGTACTCAAAAGTAAAATTACCTTGCCATTGATCACCAGACACATTTATTTGAGACCCTATGACTTTAACCGAGATTGGATCACCCGGCCTAAAATAGGCTGCCATTTTATATAAGAGCTCATCATTAGCTTGGGGCGCCAGTTCAGCGCTCAACATACTTTTTACATATTCAAAGTCTTTCGCTCTTAACTTTGATAAGTATTCCTTTGCAAAATCAGACTCTTGCTTTGGGATGAGATTCTCACCCATTTCCTCGTAACTACATGATGCTAGAAATACAGGAAGAAAGGCGAAAATTAAAATTTGATAAAAATGTCTCATGATCTCTTTTCAGTTAACGAATGAATGAACACCAACAAACTTAGCACTGCTGTTAAATTGGCATAAAGTAAAATAGAGCACAATCCAAGAGGAGCAAGTTTAATTAATCTTACAAAGTTATATAAATATGCATTTACAAAATTCGCATATACATGCCGGAAGATTTCGGTAATTCTGCTTTTGTAAAACCAAATTTTGCATAAAACTCCGGTGTTCCATGGTCAGCCATTAAACTAACGTAGGCTGTGGTC